>JACRDE010000307.1 GCA_016212935.1 Desulfomonile tiedjei
CACCGCTCGACTTGTAATGAAAGAGACACTGTTGATGGCCCGGGATTGGGGTCGCTTGAGTCAATTGTTGCTTTTGCTGGCCCTGATTCTCGTGTATCTCTATAATTTCAGCGTGTTGCCTTCTCTGGAGTCTCCGGAAGCGACGATGTTCTTGAAGAACACCATTGCATTCCTCAACATCGGTCTTGCAGGTTTCGTCTTATCCTCGCTGGGAGTGAGGTTTCTTTTTCCGGCAATCACTACAGAAGGCAGGGCCTTTTGGATTCTCAAAGGGTCTCCAGTTGCGCTGCGACGCATCCTGTGGGTGAAATTCTTCTTTTATCTTGTTCCAATGATGGTTCTGGGACTTTTTCTGGTAATAATGACTAACTGGATCCTGGGGTTGGGACTGTTCATTTTTGCAGTGTCCACTCTGACAGTAGTTTTGCTGACCATTGGAATAACATCGTTGTCCATAGGCATGGGGGTACTGCATGCAGACCTGAAGGAGGCCGATCCTAATCAGGCCTTTGCTGGTTTCGGAGGGTTGCTCACCATGATCTATGCGGCTCTGGGGGTCGCAGGGGTCATTCTGCTTGAAGCATATCCGGTGTACAGGATCGTTGTGACCCAATACTTTGAGAGAAGCTTCCGGCTGCACGACTATTTTGTGATAGGCATCTGCTTCGCCGGGGCCCTCGCAGTAATTGCATTTCTCATTGTTCAACCACTGAGAATGGGTATGAAACAGATCACCGAACTGGAAATATAGAACTAAGGGAAGGTGTGCGGATGAATGACCAGTCCAGAGTCGAGGTGTTTATTCCGTGCGGAACGCTCACTCTAGAGGGAATACTTGAACACCCGGATGCAGACGGCGACCTGCCCGCTGCCGTAATCTGTCACCCTCATCCGCTGTACGGCGGGAATATGCATAACAACGTCGTCAGGGCCCTGCGAAAAGCATTGTTGGAGAAAGGTGTGGCGTGCCTAAGGTTCAATTTCAGGGGGGCCGGGAGGAGCTGGGGAACCCACGGTGAGGGAGTAGACGAGATTCAGGACGTCCTGGCGGCTCTTGATTTTGTGGAGGCCCAGGAACGAATAGATCCAGAAAGGATCCTTTTGGCGGGTTACTCTTTCGGATGCTGGGTCGGACTCCATGCCGCGTCCAGAGACCCGAGACCTTCGAGGCTCATAGGGATTTCACCGCCTCTGGACGTTTCCGATTTCGGCTTTCTCCGAAACGAGAAACGCCCCAAGTTGATCGTCGCGGGCGACAACGATTTTGTCTGCTCGGTTCAAAATTTCAGGGATCTCATGGACGAGATTCCTGAACCCAAGCGCGGTGTCCTCCTTGACGGAGTGGACCATTTTTACTTCGGGAAGGAAGACAACCTCGTCAGGGAAGTAGCGGCATTTCTCGATCAACATCCGCTAGTTAGACGGTAGGCTGTCCAGAGTGTTCCTACTCGTGAGGCCTTTCCACTCGAAAAGAAACCTGCGCTCGCACACGCCACACGTCTATTTTGTCGTTGATCATTCGAATATCCTGCTCCACCACGCCGATACGAGTGATTCCCCGAAGAGTCATCTGGGCTTCAGCGATGATTTGCTTCATCGCATCTTCCCATCCTAACGGTGATTCGCCGACCAGCTCGATAATTTTTACCACTGACATTGATATGCCTCCAAGCTACTGGAATTAGAAAACCTTTCTTGACACATCGCGTGCGGCGTGTCAACGTGAACTTTCAAGTGAGTCAGACAGCCCGCTCGGCCAGCCCATACGATGCGCTATTGAACGACCAATATTGTTTCTGATGGAACAGGCATTTTGCCAGTTCTCTTTTGAGGCGCGACAGGAGTTCTGCCAGCGACGTCACCCCGGCGAACCACCATGACCTGTGATCAAAACGGAACATGAAAATCCCTGTGCAAACCTTCCAGCAGAAAGGACTGAATCCGTCATCCCGGCTGAATTGGTGATCCAGATGAATATGCGTTTGCTTCGTCTTCTGGATGCCGGCTTTACCTGAAAATACCCCTGCCCGGGTACACCGAGGGGTTTCGGGGTTGGGCTTTCGGGGGATTGCATGACGCGGCGGGTCACGCGGATTTTTTTGGGCGTTGGGGTTATGCATAAGGGCA
>JACRDE010000311.1 GCA_016212935.1 Desulfomonile tiedjei
GACTCTGCGCCTCGCATCCACCACGTCATCAAATCTTGCACGAACCGCTGCTTCGACCACGTCCAGGGGGAAATCCCTTGACGTGTGAAAATTGACGAACCTGGTTCTGAAGAAGTCAAGTACGTCAGCTTCAGCCTGGGCCGCTTCGCGAGTCCTCTTGGAGCCGATGAGTTTGACGGCTTCCACGATCAGCCAGGGCAGATCCAGCTGCTTGTCCATGTCAATCAATATCTGAATTATTCCGAGGGAGTTTCTCCGCAGGGCATAGGGATCCGCCGCGCCGGTCGGAATAAGGCCCACAGAGAAACAACCAGCGATCGTGTCAATCCTGTCTGCGATTGATACCAGGCTGCCTATTATCCCGTTGGGAAGGCTGTCGCCAGCGTGGGCAGGAAGGTAGTGCTCCCTCACGGCAGTGGAGATTTCTTCGGGTTCGCCGTCCATTTTGGCGTAATAACTCCCGATTATTCCTTGGAGCTCCGGGAACTCGTAGACTATGCCTGTTTCCAGGTCACACTTGCAAAGCAGGGAAGCCCGTTTCACCTGATCCACTTTTTCGGGAGCAAACCGCTCGGCAAGCATTACTGCGATGGCTGTGAATCGCTGCACTTTCTCGTACGCGGTTCCAAGCTTGGAATGGAAAACCACTCCTTTCAGAGCTTCGAGTCTGTCGAATAGCGGCAGCTTTCGGTCTTCCTTGAAGTAGAAACGAGCGTCTTCGAGACGAGCTTTGAGCACCCTCTGGTGGCCACGAACCGAGAACTCGGGATTTCGCACAGGGGTATTATTCACGGCGATGAAGCGATTGGTTATACGTCCTTCCTTGCCCTGAACGGAAAAATACCTCTGGTGCTTCTTCATGCAAGTGATAAGTATTGACGCGGGCAATTCGAGGAAATCCGCGGTAAACTCGCCCATAACCGGATAAGGACTCTCTACCAGATAGGTTACCTCGTCCAAAAGGTCAGGTTCCTCGAACACCTTAAGGGCATCGGTCGCAGCAAGTTCCTTGATGCGGCGTTCTATTTCCGCCCGTCTTGCATTCGGGTCAATGAAAACACCATGATACTCGAGAGAATTACGGAGATCTTCGAACCCGGACACCGGGAAACTTCCGGGATGCGTGAACCTGTGACCTCGTGTGAGATTTCCGCTCTGGATGTTTCCAAACGAGAACGGGATCACCTCTCCTTCAAAGAGAGCAACGATCCAGTGGACGGGCCTGGCGAAACGGGCATCCAGATCCATCCATCTCATGGTCTTGGGAAAGCTGGTTTTTTCCAGTAGGCCTGGAAGGGCTTCGGCAATTACATCCCTTGTCGGGCGACCTATCTCTGTCTTCCGCACGGCAATCTGCTCGCCTTTCGGCGTTTTGACAACCACTAGGTCTGCGACTTCAACGCCCTGGCTTCTGGCAAACCCCTCAGCAGCTTTGGTAGGATTCCCGTTCTCGTCGAACGCGGCCGAACGGGCAGGTCCGATCCTTTCCACATCAACGGAAGTCTGAACAGGGGCCAACTCAAGGGCTCTAAATATGAGACGCCGGGGAGTGGCGTACCATTCTATGCGGCTGTAAGGGATCCTGGAGTTGTCCAGGGTCTTACCCAAGAGCTCGCAAAACGAGTCGGTCGCAGGGGGAATAAAACTTGCCGGAATCTCTTCGGTCCCGACTTCCAATAGAAACTCGCCCTTCATGATTGAGCCCCGCTTTCGCTGAATTTGCCGAGGAGTGGAAAGCCCATTGCCTCGCGCTGCACCAAATATGCTGTGGCAGCCTTTCTAGCAAGATTCCGCACTCGGTGAATATAGGCAGTGCGTTCGGCCACGCTGATGGCGCCTCTTGCGTCAAGAACATTAAAGGCATGGGAACATTTAAGGCAGTAATCGTAACCCGGAAGCACGAGAGGCTGTTCGCAATCCAGGAGGTTGATGGACTCGGCCTCGTACAGGTCGAACAGTTTGAACAACATCTGCGTGTCCGCTCTATCGAAATTGTAGGTGGAGCCTTCCACCTCGGAGCGATGATGAATATCCCCGTACGTTATATCCCTGGTCCATTTCAGATCGTACACGCTCTCAACGCCCTGAAGGTACATGCAGATCCTTTCGATACCGTATGTCAGCTCCACTGACACCGGTTTCAGGTCCACCCCTCCGGCTTGCTGGAAATATGTGAACTGCGTAATTTCCATACCGTCCAGCCACACTTCCCAACCCACACCCCAGGCACCGAGGGTGGGCGATTCCCAGTCGTCTTCCACAAATCGGATGTCGTGGTCCAAGGGGTCTATTCCGAAGGCCGACAGCGACTCGATGTAGATGTCCTGGATCTCCAGAGGGGACGGCTTGAGGATCACCTGATACTGGTAATAATGCTGCAATCTATTGGGGTTTTCCCCATAACGACCGTCAGTGGGCCTGCGTGAGGGTTCCACGTAAGCAACGTTCCAGGGTTCGGGCCCGAGTACCCGCAAAAAAGTGGCGGGATTCATCGTCCCTGCGCCTTTTTCCATGTCATAGGGTTGCTGAATGACGCATCCCCTATCGGACCAGAACTTCTCCAGAGAAAGTATCAGCTCTTGAAATGTAAGCATGTAAAAGCCTCTTGTGGACGTTCTCCCATCCCGCGCTGATGGAAACAAACACGTAACAGGATTTCTTAACACCGGCTCGTGATTGAGTCAAGCCGAACGAGGCTTGCAGCAGCATTGAATTGCTGCTGATACAGTATAGGCACGCTGCAGACCGCTGCTCTTGAAACCCGGGTGTTTGATTCTTGCGGACTCACAATCTATAATACGGGGACATCAAAAACCGTTTGAAAGGAAATCTTATGCTGAATCGGCTCGTAGCCGTTCTCTTTTTTTCGGCTTTGATGCTTATTCCCGGTGTTGCTCAAAGCACCGAAGATTCGCAATCTTTGTTCGAGAGCGGCAAGGCTGCCCTGGAATCGGGACGAACCGACGATGCGGCGGCGATCTTCTCCAGGCTGATCGAGGCCAATCCGCAGGCGGCAGCGTTCTACTATAGAGGACTCGCTTACAGTGCTGCCGGTCGCGACACTCTCGCGCTTCAGGATTTTGATAGGGCAGTGTCCATGGAACCCGATCAAGCCATATATCACATGGGGAAGGGGATTTCCCAGATCAGGACAGCTAATTACCAGGACGCTATCAAGAGTTTTTCCAGGGTGCTTGAACTGGATCCGGAAAATGTGCAGGTATTTTCGCTCAGGGCCAAGGCTCTGTTCCATCAGGGACAGAGTGTTCATGCAATGGAGGACCTAACCCAGGGGATCAGGCGAAATCCCAATAATGCTGCTTTGTACAAACTCAGAGGCGACATACTGTCTTCCGCGGGCGAGTACGACAGCGCGGTTCAGGATTACGATGTTGCGATCCGATTGAAACCCAATGACCCAGCCGCACACAATAATAGAGGCATAGCTTTGGCCAATCTGGGCAAGGTCAAGGAAGCAGTGGAAGATCTCAACAGGGCCATGGATATTGCTTCCTCAACCCCTGCGCAGGTTCGCGTGCCTGGAATATCGGGAAATCCGTGGTAATATGAGTGTGGTCCGCATAGAGAATCGCATGCTGGGAATTCCCCGGCTTTGTCCTCTCGTGCGAGGTGCATTTCCGGACTCTGAATATGTGGTGACTGTCCGTCTGCGGTAGCAGTCTTTTCACCCGATCCCATAGATTAGTACCGGTGATCACACATGAAGGAGCGCTCCTATAGCATAGTACTTGAGCCTAACATAAAAGAGGGACTCGACCGATCAAAGGTCGTGAGGAAGCTGGCGGCTCTATTCAAGCGCGACGAGTCTTTAATAGAAAAACTAATTGCATCAAGCCCAAGAACCATCAGAAAAGACCTGGACCTTGCCACTGCAGAGAAGTACGTCAGGCTGATCCAAGCCGCTGGCGCATCCGCCAAAATAGAGTCTGAAGAAGTCCAGGTACCCCATGCAGAACCTGATTTGGCCGCAAAGCTGAGCACCCAGGAATCCACCCCTGATGAAAGCCGATCTCCGGAACGCTCGGTTCGGCAAGCCGGGGATGAAGAAGAACGGATCGAGCCTGCAGCGGCCACGCGTCCACCGGAACAGATTGAAGAACCTGCAGCCAAAC
>JACRDE010000312.1 GCA_016212935.1 Desulfomonile tiedjei
ACCTGAAATCGGGAAAGAACAAATTGGAGGCCCTTCAACTGGCCAGAAATGAGCTACGCCGGTCGGGTTATGACCATCCCTTCTTCTGGGCCTCCTTCATTTTGGTAGGAGACGTCGATTGAGCAAAAATTTGATTTGAGGTCTTGATCCTTTTTTAATTTATCTTTGGGCGTGGCTGCGATATCCTTTTGCAGAAGCACCTTATGTGGCAATAGGCAAAGGGGGTGTCGTGGCTGAGAAGATTCATGCTGAACTGCTGATCCAAGAGCTCTCTTCAGCGGGCGTCTACGATCCTGTCTCTATCGAAAAATTGGCCGTGCTCATCAGAAGTAGAGCAGAATCCAACGAGATAAGCCGTCGAGAAAGAGCGTTGACGGCAAAGGTATTTCGGGACCGCATGCAGCAAATAGAAAAGGAGGGGAAGATTCGGTTCCGTGCCCTCACCAGGACCAAGTCCGCGGGGGATTTCTTGGATTGCCAGGTGAGTCAGTTTCTCGGTTACGGCAATATGGGCCCTGTATTCGCCGTTTCTGTGGACCGGCAGCCATTTGCCCTCAAGATCTATTCTTCCTTTGAGCTCCAGGACATGATGAGGATCCACGGCCATTTTGGCTTGGCGGGGATGCTGCAGGATCTCGCACAGGAAGACGGCCAGACGTTTCTCAGCAAATTCGGTCAGAAGATTCTGGCAAAGAAACCTTCCGGTGTATATGCGCGGTGTAAGAAAATTGTAAAGGTCCATAACGTGGGCGGTGACGGCAACTACATATACATACTCATGGATCTGCTCGGCGTAGACACTCTCAACAGGGTGGATTTCGATCTTTTGGGATGCGACCCCTTCGATCTTTGTCTGTGGGCCATAGACTGCGCAGTGGGACTTTGCCATCTCCATATAGAGGAACGGCGGCTGCATCTGAATGTCAGGCCGGAAGCGTTCGTGAGGCGTGATGTCAAAGAGGAAGACAGGCTTCCAAAGTATTCATTTTTCCACTTTCCCAAAAAGTATCCTCGCAGGACTGGAACTCCGAGCCTAACAACAGAATTTGTGCTTGTCGATCATTTTGACACGTCGATCAGTGCCTCCGATCGCGAGCCAAAGGGTTTGGGAACCGTGGGGAGCTGGCTTTTCGTCCCACCTGAGAACGTCATGCAGTTGCTCAAAACCCTCAGGCAAGACCACACCAGGTTCATTGTTCAGGGCGAGCCTATCCAAGCCGAGCGAACAGTTAGGCTGAAGCGATCCCAAATGGACGACATTTGGGCTCTTGGACTGACACTGTATCAGCTCCTCTCGAAAGGAAGACTTCCATTCAAGACTCCTACAACGGCCACTGAGATGATCAACTCGGTTCTCCTGTCGAAGTTTGATTTCTCCCCTATCCCACATCAATTCCGGTCCCTTCTGGAAGCGATGCTGGATAAAGTGCCGGCGCAAAGATTTCAGCGGCTTTTGGATGGATGTCCCGACAACATCATATCGAGAAAAGTCATGGCCGAGGCTGTGCTTTACAAGTTGGAAATCGCTGCGATGGAAATCGCGTGAAAAATTACCATTTTTCTGGGAGCGGACTTCAAAGTATGTATGAGTAAGTCGCGCCAGAATGTCGCTGGACAGAAATACCCGCTCGGAAATTTCCTGGCATCTAGTGGAGATGATCCGCAGGATTTGATCGAATCAATCCGAGAACCGGGAGATTACAGGCGGCCCACGAGGAGGACTGACCATGTCTCAAAGATCTGGCGGCGCTGCAACTTTGCTTATCATCTCATGGATCCTATGCTTAATCCCGGTGGGCTGCTTCGGGGCGGATCCGAGAGCATCCAAGCAGTCGGATAACCTGCTCGGCCTTGGCAAGATGGGGACTGCGCCAATCAATCTCTCTGTTTGGACAAACAAGCCTGTGGGACAACAGTTCAAAACAGGGGAAAGGGTGATAATCCACTTCAAGGCGGACAGGGATTGTTATGTCACCGTCTTGAATGTGTCGGCCAGAGGCGACGTAGCGGTGCTGCTTCCCAGCAAGGAGCGCCCTGACAACCTCATCAAAGCAGGGCAGGAATACTCGCTTTTTGGCGATGATTCAAACGTTCGGCTTGAGATGGGGAAAGGCCTTCCCGAA
>JACRDE010000308.1 GCA_016212935.1 Desulfomonile tiedjei
TCGGGAGTCACTGGATCGTATAGGCTGGCCGAAGAAGGGTTCGCGAAAAAAATGGTATCCGAGTCATGAATAATCATGGGATGAGGCGAGACTTCCAACAGTTGATGGAATCTAGCCTCACTCTCCCGGAGGGCTTTTTCAGTCTCTCTACGCTCATTCACTTCCGATCGCAGTGTTTCGTTCAATTTATCCGTTTCAGCCTTTTCTCTCGTCAAGACTTCAATCAGATGTTCCTTCTGAAACCTCAGGTTCAATGACTCGGTGATCGTCTCCTGCATACGTTTGGCTGAGCCGATGAGGTATATCATGAAAACGAACAGCAATACCCCCATGGTCATATGAATTTCATCACCTTCGTACAAGTACCTGCCAATGAGTGGAATGTATACGGAGAGCAGGAAAGGCAGGTGCGCCGCCCTAACGGCCCCGTTCGAAATAGTTATTCCAACGCTCATGCCCCCAAGGACAAAAGTAAGCAAAGCTTGGTGCGAAACGGACTCCGTTGGGAACAGTAGTATCGGGGTGACTCCCCACAGGATCCCACCGAGAAACGAAAGAACCGAGAAGCGTCTACTCCAAGAAGTCGCTGTCTGTTCGAGAGAGGAACATTTTTCAATTTCTCTGGCAAGGACCTCAGCGGTTGCGCACGCAACGGAATAGCAAACGAGCCATGCTGCGAGATATGAGTGTGATACATAACTCCAGAGGGATATGGTCATAATGACTGCGGCCACAAGCGATCCTCTCACACCCGCTATCCCCTGGGAATAAAGGTGCCGCACCTGAGCCGCATGAAACAAGGATTGCTCACCTCCTCCCAGAAAATCGTTATTATTCCACGTCAGCCGTTGTTCCGGGCCATCCGGGTCCATACGAACTCCCCCGGCACATAATTGATCGTCCCAATAATATTGGGTATCGGCAAGCTCTTTGTTGTTGACCGTTTTGACTGCAACACACTACTGCACTTTTCTTCCTAGAGTCAACTTCTCAAGGGTTATTCACTGTGATTTCGTTTTTGAGGTATTTCGTCCTCAATGAATCTGAACCCAAATATGGTAGTCTATTGCGTCTGCTTCATATATAACTGATTGCAGGATCGATACATTAACACCGGGACAAGAACATTGATTTAAATTCGCATTCAAATCAGAGAGATTCAGGAAACCTTCGTCGTGTAAATATACTTCCATGCAGAGTCCACGAAACTCTGATTCTGGAAGTGTTATAGCAGTTCTCGAAACTTCCGTCGGCTTGGCTAATGATTCTCGCCCGCATTCCGCAATGGTCTACCCACGTTAATTACGAGGAGTGGACCGACGAAGCAACCTCCTTCATGACGTCAACAGAGATTGCTTGGCTGCTTTACTTCGCGCAATGACAAGCGGGATGTCCACATTCCGTGAGGTATCCGAACGATTATCCTTGCCCAGCCAACCCTGGCCGAGACGCTGGGCCCTGAGTATTTATCCTGCAAATGCTCTAATGTCGGCGCAGGTTGCCGATCCCGGTGATCAGCTTGCGGAAATCGTGACCTTCGGGTATTTTCAGAATTCAGCAGACGGCCGGTGTCGCTCTGCTTAAGACCTCCTTGGAGAGCCTCAAAGAGGCTCTCAAGACTACTTCGGATCTAACTGGCGGAGCCGATAGACGCCGACACGGACGGTCCGGAAATCAGGTTATAGTGTGTGCCAGAAGTTCTGTCCGGATCAAGAATCCCCCCGGCCTCCTTCAGAAAAGGGAGTGGGAAAGCCAGGATGTGGTCTCCCTCTAGTTAGAATGTATTAGGGGGATTTCTCAAATATCGTGAACACTGAAATCAGGACATTTCTTTGGGCCACGGCTTGAGGTCACTGAACGAGAGGTTTTAGATGCTGGAACTACTGACAAGCGCAGACGCCTGGATAGCCTTCGTTACCCTCACAGCGCTGGAGCTGGTTCTTGGAATCGACAATGTGATCTTCATCACGATCCTCGTTGATAGACTGCCTCCCCACAGAAGAAACCTGGCTCGACGTGTAGGTCTTTTCTTCGCTATGTTCATGCGTATCGGCCTACTCTCGGTGCTCGCCTGGCTGGTCGGACTAACCGCTCCGCTGTTCACCGTGCTGAAGCAAGAGATTTCCGGCCGCGACCTGATTCTCATCAGCGGTGGTTTGTTCCTCCTCTGGAAAAGCACTAAGGAAATCCATCATCTGCTGGAGGGGGAAAATGGAGACGTGTCTGGAAAGGTCTCTGCCGGGTTCTGGCCGATAATCCTCCAGATAATAGTGGTGGACGTGGTCTTTTCTTTGGATTCAATCATCACTGCTGTGGGGATGGTGGACAAAATTGCGGTGATGATCGCAGCTGTGATTGCTTCGGTCGCGCTCATGATGGCCTTTGCTTCGTCGATCGGGCAATTTGTCGGGGGCCATCCGACGATCAAGATGCTCGCTCTCTCCTTCCTCGTAGTCGTAGGTATCGTGTTGATAGCAGACGGTTTCGGAAATCACGTTCCAAAGGGATACATCTATTTCGCGATGGCATTCTCAGTTTGCGTGGAAATGCTAAACATCCGCATGCGTAAACACTTGCTTCCCAACGGACAGGCGGAGACTTTGCCCCCTCCCAAGAAGACACGCATGAAGCGAAAGGCTAAGCTTCCCATCATCAAGAAAAAATGATCACCAAGAAACTCTTATACCAAATGCGGAGTCAAGACGGTGCTGTCTCCGGCCAACGTTTTGGCAGCGCCTTTGAAGCGGAGGCAGGCGGTGTCGATCGTAGCGAATAGCCACACCGCCCTGCCCGGCAAAGTCAAACATTTTATGGCGAATCGGAATCAATCCCGGCATCGTCGGGCTGACAGGAACGGTTGTCAAGGAGCGCAAGAAAACGCTGCCGGAAAGACGTCTCAGCATGCGGGTCTTTCTTGATGGCGCAGAAGTCTTTCCACAAAGCTAACGGCATTACGTTCGGGTCGTATCGGATAGTTGCCGACATTGACCACGCGCTCACCTCATAGCCCTTCAGGCCGGGGATCGATCGCGCTCCCTGATCGAGGTCGATGCCTCCTATGATGGTCAGAAGCTTGGGAAGGCTTGATAGGGGAACTCGCATCTTAATGCGGCCGTCCACGTGATCCACAGGCTCAACGCAATGTGCGAGCTCCACCAGGTGCTCAACAACGCTTATGGCTTCTTTCGATAGTTCGGTAGAAGGCATTCAAGATTCGCCTTTCTCCATTAGCGTATGTCATCAGACTTTCTGCAACAGCAGAAACTGGACGGATTTTCTTTATCCGATTTCTTCAATGTATTAGAGAGCAAGCCATCTTCCCGTGTTTCGCCTAGAGTAACGGCTCTCTAAAGAGAGGAGCAACATCGCCTCAGAAGTTTATTGTCTAATCGTGATGAATATGTTTGAAAAAGATTTTTCTTTGGTTAAACGATCCCTATGGCCAAGGAGATGCGTGCATAGAGACCTGTCACGTGGGAATACCGGTCACTCTACGAGCACCTTTTTTCTTCTGTCGGCCTCACTCAGTTGCGCTGTTTTGTCTGGTCAGGGCATGGTTGACAGCGGAATCTCGAGAGAAGTATAGGTGCAAGAGTATGATACAATCGCCTTCTGCGCGCGAGCACCAGATCTCTTATCTCCGAAGGGTTTCTTTTGGGACAACGCTCTCAATTTGAAGCGCAAGAGGACGTTTCTCTATAGCAACGCCTCACATCATGCATCAGAGAGGACGTAGCGGTAGAATACCATGCAGACAGTAATCGTTATACTGGCGGTCATATACGCAGTCATTGGAGTTGCGATCTACTTCATGACAATGAACAAGTCTGACGCTCTGATAGCCACCATTGAGAGCCATTCGCCAATGAACACGATCATGTATACGAAAAAGTGGCTTTGGCTTCTGATTATCTTTGGCTGGCCGGTCTGGTTGCTTATTCAAGAAAAGTTACCCGACCAAGAGAAGAAAGGGCCTTTCTGAAAAGCATGCCAGCGAACATGAAGTCCAACCTTGCGTAAACGTCAGCAGGCACAGAAGTTAAGGCTGGAACCGCACATGGTGATTTTTATTTTTATCCGCAAATTGTTGACCAGGAGGAAGACTCGACTCGTCGTGATTACAGTGTCCTGCCTGGCGGTTATTCTTTTGTTTTCCTCTTGCGGCATCTGGTATTTTGAACGAGATCAAGACCTTTCATTCTTCGACTGTTTCTGGCTCAGCGTAGTCACAATGACGACCGTGGGCTATGGAGATTTTACTCCCAAAACCCCTGTCGGCAGAATATTTATGGCATTAGTCACTATGGTGGCTGGAATAGGCGTCATGGCCTACCTGGTGTCACTCGTGGCTACCCATGTGATCGAAAGGGAGTTCAAGATAATGAATGGATTGATCGATTTGAAATTCAAAGGGCACATTCTTATAATCAACTGCCCGAATGAAGAGAAGGTGCATGCGATAATCGACGAGTTGCGAGTTGACAATAGGTCTTACGAAGTACCCATCGTCTTGATTTCCGATGATTTTGATCAGTGCCCGGATCAACTGATGAGGCGCAAGAATTTCTTTTTTGTGAAAGGCAGTCCCCTTCTGAATCGGATTCTGGAAAGGGCCAATGCCGAGGAAGCTTCCCAGGCTGTCATTCTTGCGCGAGACCCCAAGAATGGGAATTCGGACGGCCTTACCACTCAGGTAGCGTTGGCCCTTGAGAGTATGCGTCGAAGAAGTGGCAGGAAAGTGTATGTGGTCGCAGAAGCAGTCAACCGAGATTCAATAGGCCCTCTCGAAACGGCAGGTGTTGACGACGCAGTTTGCCTTGAAAACCTCGTGCCCCCGATAATCGTCCAATCAATCCTCGATCCGGGCATACCGGAAGTCATTTCGCAACTCTCGTCGAAGCTCAAGGAGCAGCGAATATACGTGGTTCCGCTTCCCCCAGGCTCATTCCCAAAATACGGCTCCATTCGGGAGAATTTGTTACCACGGGATGAGGCAAGAATCATTCCAATGGGCCTTATTAGAAATGGAAAGCCCCTCCTTAACCCACCCGATTCTCTGGAGATCTCTGATGGCGATAGATTTGTCTATATAGCTGCCGGACGCCAGTCTCTGGGCGCTCTATTTGAAGGAGCGGACCATCGCTCGTGATGGTGAACGCAACCAATCAGTCCAGATCCACGGGGTCTTTACATTCACGGCATCGTTTTGCGCCTCTAAAAAGCTCGAAACCGCAGTGAGGGCAGTGGTATCGAAGCTCTTCCTGTTCGACCCATATTTCTGTCCCCAGTTCACGCCATGTGGGGATGGCTCTCAGGATCACTTTCTTGCCTACAGGCAACGGGAAATTCTCAATTATGGTGCATGGAAAGTCGCCGCATTGATGACAGCCTTGATAATTCTTTTGGCCCGTGCAGGTCTTGATGGGACAAACCCTGCAATACTTGAAGGTATTTTCTGAAAGACAGCCTTCGCAAACAATGTCTTCCGGAGAACATCCGTAAACAGTGCTCAACCTTTCTTTGAATTTCTCATTGTGGTCGCGGTGAGCAATGAAAACACCGCATACTCCGCAATACAGTCCGCAAGGGGCCAGCAGCTCTTTCTTCTTCATCGGGGGCTCCTCTATGCGCATATCAATACGCATTCAAACGAGTGGCACTTGAGGATCGCTCAGATTGAGATTTCTCCCTAGTCCCCGCCGCTGCGAACGGCAAGGTCTGGCTTGGTTCGCTCCAGAGAATCGGCCGAAACCGCCGTCAGTGACGCAACTTCTCTGATTGCGCATCGGCTTGAATTGCCGGTTGGGACCAGCGCTATACACGGTTCAGGGCCTTTTTCCCGATGTCTCTCCTGTAGTGGACGCTTTCCCAACGGATCTTCTCCACCGCCTGGTAAGCTTTGGCGATTGCTTCTGCGATTCCCAGCGCTCGGGCGGTTACCCCAAGGACTCTGCCTCCAGCCGTGACGAAGCCGTTTGACCCATCTCCTGTGCCCGCGTGAAAGACTTTGACACCTTCCAGGGCGTCTGCATCTTCGATTCCGGTTATGGGCTTGCCTTTCTCGTATGGGCCCGGATAACCGCCGGAAGCCATGACCACGCAAACGGCGTCCTCTGGTATCCAATCAATACTTGTGTCTCCAAGCCTGCCTTCCATGGCCGCCATCATAAGCTGAACTATGTCACTCCTCATGCGGAACAACAACGGTTGAGCTTCCGGGTCGCCCATGCGAGCATTGAACTCCAAAACCCTCGGAATGCCGTCCTTGATCATGAGACCGGCGTAGAGAAAGCCCAGGTAAGGAATCCCTTCATTTTCCATGGCCCGAACCGTTGGGATCATTACTTCACTCATGATCCGATCATGCACCTCGCGGGTAACTACAGGTGCCGGAGAATACGCCCCCATACCACCCGTGTTGGGGCCGAGGTCGTTGTCGAAGATCGCCTTGTGGTCTTGAGAACTCGCAAGAGGAAGAACGTGGCGGCCGTCCGTCAAAGCAATGAAAGATGCCTCTTCACCTTCCAGGCATTCTTCTATCAAAACCCGGTCACCTGCCGCGCCGAAGGCTCGTTCCTTCATTGTGACGTACAGAGCGGCCATGGCTTCGTCTCGATCGCGGCACACAAACACTCCTTTTCCAGCAGCGAGGCCGTCGGCCTTCACCACAATCGGGCCGCGAATGCTTTTTAGGTATGCCTCTGCCGAATGGAAATCGTCGAATACTTCGAATTCTCCTGTGGGTATCCCGTATTTGGCCATCAAACGCTTCGTGAAAACCTTGCTGCCCTCCAGGGCTGCGGCTTGCCCTCTGGGCCCAAACACCTTGAGGCCAGCCTCCTCGAATTGGTCCACCAAGCCCTCAACCAAAGGAGCCTCCGGGCCTACAACCGTCAAGTCGACCTTTTCCGCTTGAGCCAGATCTCTGAGCCCTGAGACATCCTCGGCCGAGACCTTGGCGAGTCTGCATTTGGGTTCATGCTTGATGCCCACGTTGCCGGGTGCTACGATGATTTCCGTGACCAGATCGGATTGGGCCGCTTTCCAGGCCAAGGTGTGTTCGCGACCACCGGAACCCACAATTAGGATCTTCATTTTACTTTGCTCCCGGGATTGCCTGACTCCACATGCCCCTTTTTTCTCGCTGGGCCTCCTGTTCGAGCTCGATGTAGGGTCTTATGTCAAATGTCTTTTCGTCTCTGTCTATTTCTGCGAAACCCTGACGAATCAGCTTGGCGTTAATGTCATCCACAGAGAGGAACACAATCACTTCTTTGGGAACTTTTGGTTCTTCGCGCAGGACTTTTATTTTGACCCAGTTGTTTTCGAGGGTCTTGGCCAGGTAATCCTTCGCTGCGGCTTCCTGGCCCTTTGGAATGCGCAGGCCAATCAGCTTGACCTGCATCACTATGCCGGACCCTCTAACCGTGAGCGTTCTCTCGTCGTCTATTTTGGTGATTTTCCAGAGGTATTCCCCGCCCTCCATAGGGGGGCGGCTGACCACATAGAGATAACCGATTATCGCAACGATGAGTGCTGCAATAGCAACCCATATTTTCCATTCGCTTTGCAGTCGCATTTTGGCCATAGAAACTCCTTAGACTTGCGGATTGTCCGCGCTGCTCACCTTCACTAGGCTCTTTTCGGATTCGGTGAAAAGACGGTCTTCGCCTGTTTCGCCCTGAATGCAGTTGCGGACACGGGTCAGGCGGGGCAGTGATACTAATCCCCAACAGCAAATTTGCTGACCTCAGTGTTGAAGACCTCCTCCGCCTTGGACACGTCCGGGCCCATGTAGCGGTTGTGGAGCCTGACATCAGAGGGGAAACGTACGATAACCGCGAAATCGTCAGATTCGAGCTGAATCATTTTTACAAAAGCGCCGTCGTCTCCCAGCGCCTGTTTGGTTATGTTGAACATCCCCCAAATATACCATACCGCCAAAAAAAGGGGGGGAAAATCCTGTGCCGCGATTAAGACGTGTGCATGCGATGTCGTTGTAGGGTATACTTGTTGGAAATTCGGCTTGGAGTGGATCAGATTATGCAGGCCAACGCTATCATTGAGACCATCGATCTGGCAAAAGACTATATTGACGGGGGGAACGTCATCCATGCGCTCAAGGGAGCCAGCATTAAGGTTTACCAGGGCGAAATGGTTGCCATTATGGGACCTTCCGGTTCCGGCAAGTCTACCCTGCTGTACGTCCTGGGCCTGTTGCAGCCCCCCACGTCGGGAGCCTATCTATTCAAGGGGCAAGATATCCTCCAATACTCGCGAGAGGACCAGGCAAACTTCCGAAACAAGGAGCTGGGGTTTGTGTTTCAGAGCTGCGATCTGCTGCCCAATTCCACTGTCTTCGAAAACATGGAACTCCCATTGGTATATGCCGAGTCAGATCGCCGTCAGAGGAGAAAGAAGATTCTTGATGCCTTGGAGCGCGTAGGCCTGTCGCATCGCGTTGATCATTGGTCCAACCGCCTCTCCGGCGGTGAGCGCCAGCGCGCGGCCATAGCAAGAGCGCTAGTCAACAACCCTTCCCTGATCCTGGGAGACGAACCCACCGGACAGCTCGATCAGAAGAATACGGAAATAGTGGTGGAGCAGCTCAGGGCAATTGCCGGGCAAGGATTCACCGTAGTGCTGGTAACCCATGAAGAAGATATCGGTCAGGCCTGCGACAGAATTATTAGAATCAGAGACGGCGCCGTGGTCTCTGAGGGGCTCGAGAACGGTTACGTACCAGCTGTACTAAGGTCTGAGTCAAGCGAGAATCGGAGCGCAGCGAGGTGATCAGCTCTTGAACAAGCCCTGGTACCAATGCTCGTTCAAAGCAGTAAGAATTTGGGGAACCTTCTTTAGTGAAGAAGGTTCCCGAACCCCATCCCAAGAATTTCTAGAATACGGCTGAATCTTCACGTTTCCTTTGGGAAAAGAAAAATCTTCTGCAGAATTTCACCTGCATCCGCAAGCTGGAGACGCATCCAGTTGCACAGGATGAGTGAGAACAATCCCGTCCGAAGTGCGGGCCACGAGGCCGGCTTTTTCTATGGCGTCAATTATTGCCTGGCAGGCCTCCCAGTCAATGCCGAGATAGATCGGAAGCATTCGCTTGTACTCCGGCAACTCGTGATTCGCGTCGAGTGAATACAAGCTCATGACCACCTGCTTGTGGATAATACCCAAACTCGGATGTGACATCAGTCTCTGAATATTTTCGTCATTCATTACCAGATGGCCGACTCCGTCAATACACATGTGCAACCTCATCCAATCATTTTATCTATTAGATTAAATCACGCGCGGCCGATCGTCCAGCCCCTTCCAAGAAACTCTAGCACTGCGCGGGATCCATGTTTCTCGCTGAGAAATGTGGATCCCGGCGAGCCCCGGACTAGATCCAGGGTTTGCCGGGGTGATCGCACGATCGGCATGACGCCTTGATGGAATTATCTATAGATCCACTGTGTTGCCCGGCATGCGGAACAGAATTTGCGGACTCCGGCACTACGGTTCGATTTTGGTGCCCAACACCTTGAGAAATTTCGCCAACCAGTCCGGATGAGCAGGCCACGCGGGAGCAGTGACGAGATTCCCGTCCACGTGAGCTTTGTCAAGCGGGACGTCCACCCAACAGCCGCCCGCGCTGTTCACATCCGGTCCCACAGCGGGATACGCGCTGCAGGATTTGCCGGTGACGACTCCAGCGGCTGCAAGCACCTGAGCGCCGTGACATATCGCCGCTATCGGCTTACCAGCAGCGGCGAAGTGCTGGACTATCTTGATCACGTCCTGGTTGAGTCGAATGTACTCCGGAGCACGACCGCCTGGTATCAACAGGGCGTCGTAACTTTCAGCATTCACATCGGCAAATGTTGCATTCAAAGTGAAATTATGGCCGCGCTTTTCACTGTAGGTCTGATCGCCCTCGAAATCGTGAATAGCGGTTCTCACAATGTCTCCTTCCTTCTTCTCCGGGCAAACCGCATGGACTTCGTGCCCGACCATGAGCAATGCTTGGAAGGGTACCATGATCTCATAATCTTCCACGTAGTCGCCCACCAGCACCAGAATCTTTTTGGCTCCCATAGCTTCCTCCTTTCCCTGTAGTGAAGCAAATCAATTGACGAAACAATTGTGAAGTGGTTCCATTGGAAAACAATACCCGAACTCCCCTAAATACGCCGAAAAAATCTCCGAATAAAGCAGTTGAAAGCCTCATAACTCTCAGGGGTTCCAATATCGAAAAACGGTTTGTCTTGGCACAGACCGAACATACCGTTTTCGCCCAAAATCTTGGTAAATATGTCCTGCTCCATGGAATAGGTTCCTTCGGGCAGTCGACTTATAAAATCAGCAGAAACCAAGGAAAGTCCTGCGTTTATCAAGCCGCGTCCGCCAGCCTGTTTCTTTTCGACGAAACCCGTGACCCGAGAGTTATTGTCTATGCATACGGATCCGTAGCGGCTGATGTCTTCCACTTCGTAAAGGGAGAGCGTAACTTGAGCTTGCTTTCCCATGTGAAACTCATAGAGGGCTCCCAGATCCGCATCGAAAAACGTGTCTCCGTTGACCAGCAGGGTCGGATCGGTGGCAAACCTCTCAGCGTTCTTCACTGCACCGCCTGTGCCCAACGGAACGGCTTCCCGAGAATACTTTACGCTAATTCCGTCTCTCTTGCGACGGTGGAAGAAGTCTTCGATCATCTCGCCCCTGAAACCCGTCAACAAAACGAATTCCCGCACCCCCTTGGTTGCCAGAGAATCAATCAGTATTTCCAGGAATGGAGTGTCCCCGATTGAAGCCATGGGCTTGGGCCGGTCAAAAACCACCGTACGAAGCCTGAGTCCTAATCCTCCGGCCAGAAGGAACGCAGTAAACGGAAGCCCGGCCGATTTCTCAATCATTGTCTCAGCTTCCTGCAAATGCACTCGGGGTCTATGCTGATCGGCGCCACGTGGAAGCAGCTCCGCCATACGTCCAGGACGAGCAAGCCTGAAAGAATATCGTTTTCACGGCCGACAAGTATTTTCAGTGCTTCCGTCACTTGGAGAGAAGCCACGGTGGCAGCGGCAGAGGACAGAACGCCGACGGCGGAAGCTCTGGGGTGATTGTCCACTGCTTCAGGGTCCGGCCACAGACACCTTAGACAAGGCGTTTTGCCCGGAATTATGGTCATAATGTTCCCTATGGTTTCGACTGCTCCTCCGAACACATATGGTATTCCGCGGGAAAGTATCAGGTCATTGATGAAATACCTGGTACGTATGTTGTCCAGAGCGTCCACGACCAGGTCCACGTCGGAGCACAGAGCATCGACGTTTTCAGGCCCGATGGCCTCATTCACCGCGTCGATTTTCACTGACGAATTTGCCGCCTGGAGATGCAATTCAGCAGCCTCAGCCTTGGAAAGCCCGGATTCAACGTCTGCTTCATCATACAGGAATTGCCTGTGAAGATTGTGCAACTCAGGGGCATCCTGATCAACAATCCGAAGAAAACCGACCCCAGCTCTGGCCAGCAACAATGCGGCCATCGAGCCTAGCGCACCTAGCCCCGCGACCAGAACACGGGAATTCTCGATCTTTTCTTGGCCTTCCTCTCCGATAACCTTGAGCAACATGTGACGGCTGTATCTTGGCACAGAGGGTTGCATGCTCGATCCCGCAAAACAAAAGTAAAGGCATTGAATTCAGCCTATCGCCGTTTATGTTCCAAGTCAACTTTAGGCTTGCCTTGAGTTTTCAGTGCAGTGTAACAATGAAAGGGGTATTAGTAACAACACCCTTTATATTACGAATACCGAAGCTCGAGATAAGAATGTTTGCGGAAAATCTCTCCGAACAAACATCTCGGCCTGACTTAGCTCCGGAGACTTCGCGCAAACGCAACCGGGCTCGTTGTCCGCTTTGTGGGCATTGGCATAACAGCCATCCCGAATCTATCCCCAATAATCAGAACTGGTATCAAATGCTTCAAGAAAAAACCAAAATCACGGTAATCGGCGCAGGTGCAATCGGCGGAGTAACCGCGGCGCTCTTGGCCAAAGCAGGGTGGGACGTGGAAATCGTGTGCAAACACCAGGAAATCGCGGATCGCTGCACAAATCCTGGATTGCGCGTGACAGGCATTCGGGGAGAGTTTGTTGTTCCCGTCAGGGGAGTGAAACAAATCAGCGACCTGTCAGGCCCGCTTGATACAGTGCTACTTGCCACAAAGGCCACCGATTGTATCCCTGCTGCCAAGGAACTGCTGCCCAAACTTGCGGAAGATTCTTGCGTGCTGTCTCTTCAAAACGGGATTTGCGAGGAAGCCCTGGCGGAAGTCCTGGGCAGGAACAGAGTCATCGGCTGTGTGGTGGTCTGGGGCGCGTCTAGAGGTGGTTGCAAAACCTCATACACGTTTTACGACAATCATGATGCATGCCAGCTGAATGAAAGCGTCGTACATGAAGTCCTGGTGCTCGTATCGGACGACTATGCGTCGAAAGTTTCCAA
>JACRDE010000320.1 GCA_016212935.1 Desulfomonile tiedjei
GGGTACAGAATCCTCGGCAAGGGAGACCAGAAGGCATGTTTTGACCTTTACTATAGGCAAAATCCTGACGATGGCGCGTTCTGCATTTTTGCAGGGCTTGAAAGCGCCATTCGTTACGTGAACAACCTCGGTTTGTATCCGGACGACCTGGAATACCTCAAGTCACTGGGCATTTTTTCCGGTGAAGGATTGGAGCAACTTTCACGTGGTATCACGTTTACCGGTGACATCTGGGCTGTTCCCGAGGGTTCGGTGGTTTTTCCCAACGAGCCTCTTATCCGCGTCATGGGGCCTATTCCGGAGGCTCAGATCCTTGAGACGACCCTGCTGGCACTTGTGGGGCACCAAACATTGATCGCCACGAAGGCGGCCAGGTTGTGCATAGCAGCCCGAGGCGCACCGGTCATAGATTTCGGAACTCGTAGGGCCCACGGGGTTCACTCTGCACTTTACGGAGCGCGGGCAGCGTACATCGGAGGCTGTTCGGGTACCTCCAATGTGAAGGCCGGAAAGATGTTCGGAATACCGACCCGGGGAACACACGCGCATAGCTGGGTTGAGAGTTTTGACACAGAGTTCGAGGCGTTCGAGGGATTCGCCAGTGTTTTCCCTGAGAACTGCGTGCTACTGGTCGACACGTACGACACATTGGAAGGTGTACGTCAGGCCGTGAAAGTGGCCGAACGCATGAAGGCCAGAGGCCAGGACCTCAGAGGAGTGCGAATAGACAGCGGGGACCTCGCTTACTACTCCAAGGCCGCCAGGCACATACTGGATGAGGCCGGCTTTCAAGATGTGAAAATCCTGGCAAGCAGCGACCTGGATGAATGGCTCATAGAAAGCCTCAGAGACCAGGGGGCCCGCGTAGACGTCTGGTGCGTGGGCACTCGGCTTATGACCTCATATCAAACTCCAGCTTTGGGAGTTGTTTACAAGCTCATGGCCGCGGACAGGGGCGATGGGATAATGGAGCCGAAGATCAAGATCTCCCAAAACCCCAGAAAGGTCACCAACCCGGGAGTAAAGAAGATAATCCGTTTCTACAACGGCAACGACAGGATGATAGGCGATCTGCTGACACAGTGGGATGAACCGGTGCCCTCCGGAGGTTTTGTCAGGGCACATCATCCTATGTACGATTACATGAAAAAAGTGTACAGGCCCCCTTATACGGCCAAGGAACTCATGGTGCCGGTCTTTATCAGCGGGCAGCAGGTCTACGATCCCCCGAGCTTGGAAGTGATCCGCAAGAGAGCCGCTTTGGACGTTCAGTCCCTGGAGCAGGAATACCTGCGGTTTACCAACCCACACATTTATAAAGTGTCGTTGTCGGACACCATGTACCGGATCAAGAAGGAATTGCTAAACTATCATCAGGATAAATTGCATTCTCCGTAGGAAATCCGGGACAGTTGTAACCATTCAATCATGATGTGGGAGACTGTTTTTCTGTGCTGCAGGCTTTCCAGCCTGCATGTCCTGAAATGCCCATGATGACGGGCAGGAAGAGACTGTCTCAAAATTCAAAGCCTACCGGAAATCGTGCTACGCTGTTCAGGATTCCTCGTTCCCAGGCTCTGCCTGGGAATGCACTTTCACGACTTTAGTGGCACGCTTCTCTAGGTTTAGATTTTTGAGACAGTCTCTAAAGCTCCAGGCTAGTTTGAGCAACCCCTCCAGGGCTCAGAAGCAGGACGTCCCATGGGAGCTGGATAGTAGCCCGGCAATTCTTTGCCGGGAACAGCAATGTGGAGCCACGATTTTCTCTCATTCCTCGATTTTGAGACAGCCTCGGAAAGCCTGCCCCACGACTTACTCCAATCCATTTTAGAATGCCCATCCCGCCGGTGACTGAATGATTACATTTTTTCCCATTTTCCAGTTGACTTTCTTTGCAGAATCTCTTAGGCTGTTAGTAGGGATTCCAGGAGAGGATTTCCGATGAAAATACTTCGGCTTTCTTCTTTACTAGCACTCATAATATTGCTGAGCTATGCGACTTTCGCTCTGTCAGGCCCGGCACTAGCAATGGGATGCTATGCGGGCACGGGGCATTCGCACAAGTGCCAGGAATCTCGCGATCACCACCATCAATCTGGTCATCACCAAGATTCTCACGACTGCGGTCACGCTGCCAAGGACGACAGCTGCAAGTGTTTTGCGTGCGGCAATGCCGCGTCCGGTTGGTCTGTGCATGCATTTGGCGGCCAAAGTTATTCCTATGAGCCCGCTCAGAGCAAAGTGACCTCGTCTGATGCTTCAGTCTCGTCACCCACTCATACGTTTGTTCACGGGGCCGGCCCATCAAGCCGCCCGGTTCCGTCGCGCCTCTTATTCGTACAAACCGTCATACTCCTCATTTGATATCTCTGCGCGTCATAATAGCAGTAAGAACCTCGTTCCGGTTCTGAATAGGCCCCTTGTTCTGCCCGCGGCTCGCCAATGACTGGGATAAAGCAAAACGAAGGCTCCGCGTGGCGCTGATTGGCCGGCATCCATGCCGGTTCGTGCACCAAAACCGATCACGGGCCAGGTGCTCCGTGAACCTCGCTCTCACGAGAGGAGAAAGACCATGAAGAGAATCATCTCAGCGCTGGCAGTGTTGGCGTTGCTCGCCCCGATACCCTTTGCTGCTGCAAGGGATGCGGGCCGTGACGAACTCATGCGAGTCTGGAAAGAATCGCAGAGAATCGAGCAGAAAAAGGCAGAGTCCGCGAGAGCGGAAGCAGTCAAGGCAGAGACCGCGACGGCCAAACCCGTGAAGAGCGCACCTGCGCCGCGGTATTTCACTGGCACCGATTAAGTCACAGCAAGTTTCATCGCGGCCCGGCAATTGAGATCTCGATGCCGTGGCCGCACATTGCAACACGACAGAGGCGCAGGGAACCAGGGAACCTTCCTGCGCCTCTGCTTAATCTGTGGTTAAGAAACGTATCGTCGTTGTTCCCGGTTATTGACACATATCTCAATAGTGAATTAAATGAATGAAATGACTCATCTGCTCGACACCCTTTTGAAAGGGCAACTATGGAAAAAAAAGATCTTCACGATTTCTTTTTTACCGAGAATGACGACCTGGACTTGTTGGAAGACCATATTGCTTCTCAGACCATAGATCTGCGGGCACTGTCTCTGGAAAACTTGAACGAGCAGGAAAGCCCGGAATTGAGGGAATACGACAAAACCCCTTTGGGTAAATTGCTGAACAGTCTACCCATGCCTGCTATGTTGCTGGCCACGACAGGGATTATTCTTTTCGCCAATGAAGGGTGCTCCAGAATCAGCTCCGACAAGGATAAACTCAAAGGCGAAACCTTTTCTCGTCTCTTCTCAGGGTCCAACCGTTCCGAAAAAGCTCTTGATTTATTCCAGAGAGTTTTGTCCGAAAGGCAATCTCAGGTGGGCCACACTCATCTCGGATTGGACACGCACAAGATCTTCGGCCGCATACATTTTCGATCCGTCAGAGCATGGAATGAGCGTCTTATCCTGTTTGTGATCGAGGATCTTACAGCGGAGAAGAAACAGATCCTTCTTGCCCAGAAGCACCACGAGTTGGCCAGACAAGCGCGGGACGAATTGGAACTTCGAGTTCAACAGCGAACCGCGGAACTCATGGAAACAAACAAGAAACTTCGGCGGGAAATCGCACACAGAAAACGCGTTGAAATTCAGTTGCGATCGAGTGAGAATAAATACCGGGCAATATTCGAAACTGCGCCAGTGGCTATAATAGAAGAAGACCTGAGCGGAGTGAAGGCAGATTTACAGGCCTTGCAAGCGGAGGGCGTCCGAGACCTTCGTCAATATATCGGAAATCATCCTGAATTAGTGGTCAAAGCCGCCTGTACCAGCAGAATAGTAGATGTGAACAATGCCACCCTCAAACTCTACGGGGCTTCGGATAAGACCGACCTGATTGGTACGCTTGATAAAATGATGGTCCCGGATTCCCTCGACATTCTCAAGGAAAAAATGCTGGCTCTGGCAGAAGGATATACATCCCTGGAAACCGAGATGGTCGGCAGAAATCTTCACGGAGAACAGATCTATTTGCTGGTTCGGGCTTCCCTTCCGCCTGACATGTCGCGCACCAAGCGGGCTATAGTGACCAAGTTGGATATCACTGAACTGAAGCGGGCCCAAGAGGCTCTGGCCAGATCCAAGAGGGAATGGGAGCGCACATTCGATGCGGTTCCCGACCTCATCAGCATCATTGACCGCGAGCAGCGCATAGTCCGAGTCAACAAGGCACTGGCTGACAGGCTCGGGGCCTTGCCACAGGAGTTGGTCGGCCGACGCTGCTACGAAACCTTCCACCTGGAGGAGCGAGGACCTGAGAACTGTCCTCACCTAATGCTCATGGCAGATGGGCTTCCGCATCTTTCCGAGGTAGTGGATGAACGGTTGGGGGGAACATTCGTAGTCTCCACAACGCCGTTGCTGGACGATGACGGCAACCTTGCGGGCTCGGTCCACGTGGCCAGGGACATCACAGAGCGAAAGCGTCTGGAAGAGGAACTGAAGATCCTCGCCACCCGCGACTCTCTCACTGGGCTGCTCAACCGGCGCCACTTCATGGAATCTCTGGGGTTCTTTTTTGAAAACGCGAAGCGTTACGCGCTTCCGTTGAGCCTTTGTTTGTGCGATCTAGACAGTTTCAAGCAAATCAACGATGTCTACGGACATCAGGCTGGAGACAAGGTGCTTGAAGCCTTTGGCGAAGTGCTGAGGCACGAATTGCGTAGCAGCGACGTGGCAGCCCGCTACGGCGGAGACGAATTCGTGGTGATCTTCCCCCATACAAATTCATCTGAGGCCAGGGAATGTCTCGAACGAATACGCGTCCATCTGGAGAGCACTGTTTTCAGGAACGAAGCCGAGTCATACAAAGTAACCTGCACCGCAGGCGTAGGCGAGTTCCGCGCACATATGCACAACGCTGAAGAACTTGTCCAGGAAGCGGATAAGGCTCTTTATAAGGGAAAGGCCCTGGGACGCAACTGTGTGGTTATGTTTAGACCTGAATGAAGGCCCTGGCGTTTGTCACGCTTCTGAGGCCCTGCGGATTCGTGAGGCCACGACGATACTGGTGTGCACTGCAAGATAAGCCAGCGCAGCCAAGGGAAAATACATGGTCAAAGGGCTCAAGATGCCGCTGAGCGCGATCACTGAATTGCGGGTTCCTTTGGAAGCCAAAGTGGACGCTCCCAAATCTATATTGAGATTTTCGGCCCTTGAGGATGTATAGCTTATCAATCCGCTGCCTATGAGTGCAGCCGCCCCGAGAACTCCAGTCCAAACAGGATCGATCAGGTTCGTCCCGATATTGTAGACAGTCAGGCCGATTACCAGGGCTCCGTCGGTATAGCGATCCAGAACGGAATCAAGGAAAGCTCAGCCAAGACTCTGAGAGCCGGTAATCCTAGCGAA
>JACRDE010000313.1 GCA_016212935.1 Desulfomonile tiedjei
CCATTTCTGCCCTGGACCGCAAAATGATCCTATCAACAGCTGTTTATAGATTAGGCCACTCGTGGTCTACGTCAAAAACCCCTTCAAACAACATCAACAGGTTAAGCAACATATCGAAATAACAAATAGTTACTGGCTGCGTCACGCTGGAGCATTGCGTGGAATCCCGAAGAATCTGCACCAAATGAAAAAGTTATCCACAGGGTTAGGCACGACTTATCAACAGGTCTTGTGGATTGTTCAGATTACGCTAAGACGCGAGTCACGGGATAGCGAGCCAAGGGCAGGAAATCGTACAGCAAAGCAGGTAATTCCGCAGGTGGACTATGACATGCTCCCGTCTCCGAGGCATAGTCCCAGCCCCCCTCCTTTCTGTCGTGCGTCAGGAGTATCTGTAATTAGTGAGTTTTCAGAATTCTCGACAGCGTAAGCTGGCTGGCCCGATTAGTTGTCAGGGTGTTGCAAAAAACGCGGCTCGGCTTCCTACCTTGTTGCCCAGCGTAAGTGAATGATTACAAATATTGTTGGTTTCTAATTGACCGCAAATCGCAGAAAAGTTATAGTATTAGTAAAGTATGAGAAATGGTTCTTGCTTCCCAAGCCTTTGCGGCTACTCTTCGTGCGGTTCCAATGAGCGTGTGGGGATGGGGTTCTTTCGGGTGCGGGCTGGCTTTGATTGCCTGGTTGTCGATTCAAGCTCTCTTGGAAGCGAAAGATAATGCCGCCTAATTCGGGATACTGAAGGTCAAGAGGGCAGGAAGCGACCAGATCGTTTACGTCCGACCCATCTCATGTACAACCAAGGTCATGTGCACAAAATTCAGTAAGTCTGGGGCCACAGTTCTACTGCTTGGACTCTTTGCCTTGGTCCTCTTGGCTCGTCCGCCACATTCATACCCGACAGAGACTTATTCGTTCGGCGTTGTGCCTCAGTATGACCAGCGGCACCTATTCAGGATATGGAAACCTCTGCTCGACCTACTGCAAGAACGAGCAGGCCTTTCTTTCAAGCTCGCTACCACCAAACGCATACCGGAATTTGAGAAAGATTACGAGCAAGGGTGTTATGACTTCATATACCTAAACCCTTACCATCTTCTCAAAGCAAGCGAATCTCAGGGCTACTTTCCGATAATATGCGACAGGACTGATTTGCACGGAATTCTCGTGGTTCGTAAAGACAGCCCAATAGAAGACGTGAAAGAACTAAATGGCAAGGTCGTGGCTTTCCCTTCACCCAATGCCCTTGGGGCCTCGCTGCTCATGAGAGCTGATCTCTTAAGGATCTATCACCTGCGTTTCTCTCCCGTTTATGTGAACAGTCATGACTCTGTGTACCTGCACGTTGTGAAGGGACTTGCCGACGCGGGAGGTGGAGTGCAAAAGACACTTCAGGAACAAGAAGAACCAGTCCAGGATTCTCTGAGAATTCTTTATACGACTCGCGGTATTCCTTCGCACCCAATAGCAGTACACCCGAGAGTGCCGAAATCCGCCACGGACAAACTGATTTCAGCCTTTGTCGAGCTGCAGGCGACAAAGAAGGGGCAAGAACTCCTTTCAAAGATTCCCATGAACCACCCTGTCCCTACTTCCATGGATGCTTATTCAATAATGAAGGATTGGGGACTTGAGCCTTTCTGGGTAGAGAAATAGAACACCATGAGCCTTAGAACAAAGCTTTTTCTCCCCCTGGGTTTGTCTGTCGTGCTGCTGGCCTCCTATGTGTACGGATTTTGGATACCAAGATTGCTCGGCGATGCCGACAACGATTTTCAGAGGTCTACTGAAAGACATCTCGAGAGTGTGGCTGAAGGTCTTGTTCCTCTGATACTGGGGAATGATCTCGATGCAATTTATGCTAACCTGGACGCTCTTCTCCGGAAAAACGGCGATTGGTGGAATATCCGGCTATTCGACCGAGAAGGAAGATCCCTTTACCCTATTGATGACTCCCTGAACGCAAAGAGCGACAAAACTGAAGACTTGAGGACTCTGGTTCATGAGATTTCTTATCTTGGCGTAAAGCTTGGAAGTGTTGAACTGCAAGCGGACTTTGCTCAACGGCTCAATGATATCAGAAAGCGCTGCCTGACTCTTGTCTATACGTTTCTTGCTGCAATGCTTCTGTTTTTCTTGTTCACCGGCCTCCTCCTGGACAGAGTCGTGAGAAGGCCGATCAAGGCCCTAGCAGACGCTTCTGAGAGACTGGTTGCAGGGGAATTTGAGATGCCGCTGCCCAAACCGGACAACGGGGAGGTAGGGACGCTCCTAAAGAGCTTTGCAAATATGCGTGAGGCGATCCGCACAAATTCTCAACGACTTCTTGAGGGGAATAAGCAACTGCGTCGCGAAATCGCGGAGCGCTCGAAGGTTGAAAAAGCGCTACGAGAGAGTGAAAGACGATTCCGTATCATGGCCGATTCCTCTCCGATGATGTTATGGGTGTCTGGAACCGATGCTCTGTGCACATTTTTCAATAAAAGATGGCTCGAATTTCGAGGTCGCACACTGGAACAGGAGGAGGGCAACGGTTGGGCCGAAGGAGTCCATCCGGAAGATTTCGACCGCTGTCTGGAAACCTACATGTCAGCTTTTGAGCGCAGGGAAGAATTCAGCATGGAATACCGTCTGCAGCGCTTCGACGGTGAATTCAGATGGATTTGGGATATCGGGGTCCCGAGATTTTCTTCAGATGGGGAGTTCTCCGGGTATATCGGGTCGTGCATAGACGTCACTGAGCGAAAACTGGCAGAAGAGGCCAAAGTACGAAGTGAGAGAATCTATCGACAGATGTTTGAGGGAAGCCGCGCTGTCAAGATGCTCATAGATCCGGAAACAAGCGAACTGATCGATGCCAACCCGGCTGCCGAGCATTTCTACGGCTATGCTGCTGAAGACCTGAAACGCATGAAAATTTCGGACATCAACATCCTTCCACCCGAACAGATTTTTTCAGAAATGGCAAGAGCAAAGGCCCTGAATAAACTACATTTCTTTTTCAAACATAGGCTGGCTTCGGGAGAGATTCGGGATGTGGAAGTCCATTCGAGTCCTTTGGATTTCGGAGACAAGCTGATCCTGTATTCAATAATTCACGATGTTACGGAGCGCAAGAAAGCAGAAGAGTCCGCTGATAGGGCGAATAGGGACTGGGAAAGAACTTTCAATGCCATATCAGACATGGTCATGGTTCTGGATGACCAATACAAGATAATCCGAGCAAACAAGGCCACGGCTGATGCCTACGGAATGAGTGAGCAGGAACTCGTAGGTCGTTTGTGTTTTGAAATCGCTCACGGTGAAAACGACCCCCCTGCCTTTTGTCCCCATTCTCTTCTTCTAAAGGATGGCAAAGAACATTCAATTGAAGCGTGGGAACCTCGACTGGGATGCACACTTGATACGCGTGTTTCTCCTGTATTGGATGATTCCGGAGCAATTATCGGTGCGGTGCATGTTGCCCGCGATGTGAGCGAGCGCAAACGTGCAGAGCGGAGCATCAGCCTCATGAACTTCGCACTGGACAACGTGCGCGAGGCTGCCTTCCTGGTAGACGAAAATGCACGATTCCTTTATGTCAACGAAGAGGCGTGCCGGGTATTGGGATACTCACGCGCCGAACTGCTTACTTTGGGCGTGCCTGACATTGACCCCGATCTCCCTCTTGAGCGCTGGGCTGCTCATTGGAACGACCTCAAGACATATCCTTCGCTTACCTTCGAAACCCGCCACAAGGCAAGAGACGGCCACACTCTCCCAGTGGAGATCAGCGCCAACTACTTCGAGTACGATGGTCAAGGCTATAACCTGGGGTTGGTCCGCGACATCACGGAACGCAAACAAGCTGAACAGGATCGCCTGAACCATCTTCGGTTCTTTGAAAGCATGGATCGAGTCAACCGGGCGATCCAGACGACGGATGATCTTGAGCAGATGATGAGAGACGCTCTAGAAGCTGTGTTTTCTATCTTCGATTGCGACCGAGCCTGGCTCTTCTATCCGTGCGACCCGGATGCGCCGTCGTTTCGGGTTCCTATGGAGATTACCAAGCCTGAATATCCAGGGGCCAAGATATTCAATGTGGACATACCGATGCCGGAAGACATGGCCCAAAACTTGCGTGAGGCCCTAGAATCTGTCGGACCGGTGACCTATACCGCCGGGACGGAAAAACCCATTAACAAGGTGAGTGCCGACCAATTTGGCGTTAAGTCCATGATGATGGTTGCTCTTTATCCCAAGTCAGGCAAGCCCTGGGCATTCGGCCTCCATCAATGCTCTTATACGCGGGTTTGGACGCAGGAAGATGAAAGACTGTTCCAGGAGATCGGCAGACGGCTGGCTGACGCGCTAACGAGTTTCTTAGCTTATAGCAGTCTTCAAGAGAGCGAAGAGAAACTTTCAGCGGCCGCGCGGATCGCGCATGTTGGCTACTGGGAGCGCGACTATAGTGCCGAAAGCATCACCCTTTCAGAGGAAGCCTGCAAAATCTTTGGGCTGCCGCAGAACTTTCGCTTCCCCAAACTGCCAGAGTGGCACGAACGGTGGAAAATACTGATACACCCGGATGATCGGCAGAAGACAACGCAAGCATTCGCTGATGCGATGCGGGGAGGCCCGGTCTACGACATTGAATACCGAGTTGTATGGCCCAACGGCGATGTACGCGCGGTGCATAGTCACGGGGAGGTGACGAGAGACGAGTCTGGCCGGCCCCGCCGTGTGCTCGGCACGATGCAAGACGTCACTGAGCGCAAACAGCAAGAAAATGAGGCGTTGTCTAAGGAGCTGCTGGCGCTTAAGGATAAAACAGCCTTGCAGATGGCAGCAGCCGAAGAATTGAAACAGCTCAAACAGGCCTCCGGCAAGCTCGCCGGGGAAAAGGC
>JACRDE010000314.1 GCA_016212935.1 Desulfomonile tiedjei
AAGTATGAATGTCTTGAAGACATTCATACTTGCTTCTCGATGTATCTAACTTTTTTCAGAACCTTCCTTGATTCCGTACACAGGAGGACTTATAGCCTCCGAACGATGCCAGGACGGTGCACTGCCCGGAGGGTATGTCTGCCGAGATCTCGTGCAGTGCGACAAACTCGTTTGGCCTGCCCGGATTGTAGGTCTTTGTGACCCTTTCCATGGTGATGATGCTCACGAGCGAAAGACCTCCTCCGGGTCTCTGACTGCAGCTCGCCACACGGGGAGAATTCCCACCGCGATGTATGGGACCACCGTGAGAAACATGAGACCAAAGACTTTGGAAATATCGAACGATGGGGGTATCGGATGCGGAGGATAAAGGACGGACCATCCTGCAAACACGATTCTTAGGAGCGGAGCCCCTGTGACAAACACGTGGTAGTACGATGCAACGATTCCGACCAGGAAACCGGTCAACGAGAGGATCAGGCTCTGGAGCATGTTAAGGCGGATAACATTTCCCGTTTGCCATCCGATTGCCTTGAGAATCGCTATCTCACGCTGTTCTTCGTGTGAAAGACGGGCCACCCGATCGTACGCCAAGATGAGAAAGGCAAGCAGACACGTGACGTTCAGGGACAGGACGACTCCGCTACGAAACCCGTATGAGCTTCCATATGTGCGCTTGAGTTGATTTGTGGCGATGACACGAGCACCTGGAATAATACGGAGAATCTTTTCACCAACCTTTGGGACTTCGAATTCATTGGGCACATACACGGCTATGTCCCAAGCGCTCCCGGGATCGAGGCCGAACAGTCTCCGAGCATCCTCCTCCGTCAGGAGAATGAGATCGTGAGCCCACAATGAAACACTTGAGGAAAACGTGCCTCGAACTTTCAACGAGATCGGATGGCCCGCATAGTCCTGAAAGTTCAGCACCCCTCCGGGACGAACACGCCGTATCTTGATGACACCTTCGCCGACGAGAGCTTCACCACTCTTCATGGGCTGTGCTCCTGTATGCGAGGGCGCCGACTCAGGCAAAGTCTCTCTCAGATCCCATAACTCCGTGAGGTCCCCGGAATCCCCAACAATCGTGTAGTTCGCTGCGGTGAACGGATCAAAATAATATCCCCACACGCGTCCTTTGACTGTGGAGACACCTGGAATTTGGGCTATGTTTTCCACATCAACCAAGTTAATGGGAACTTGCCGACCCGCTCGAACGTTTTGGATGATAATAGACGGCTGAAACGCGAGGGCTTTCAGGGTCTCGTGGTACAGGGCGTTGGACATGAAATCGATTCCGGAAAAGAGAAACACGATCAGTGCAAACAGGGCAGTGATCGACAAGCTCTTAGTCTTCTGACGAAGGAGTCCCTTCAAACCAAAGTCAACGGCATACAGGAGCGGCCTCATCTTTCTGCTCCTTCTGTTGTCGATTCCTCCGCCCGGAATAACTGCCCCTGCGGGGCTGATCCCACGAAGAAGGGGGGAGGCGGCCACATCATGCCCGATGGCAAGTAATCCGGCTGTCCGGGGTAATCCGGGAATGCTGAGCCTGGAGTGCTAAGCCCCAAGTGCCGGATATAGCGAGCTGAATTGTCCATTCCGGGGTCCGCTGATGGGACCACCTTGGAAACGGCTCTTAGATCTCGCAGCCGAACGGCAGAGTGGCCGCGAAATCGGCTGTCCACAAGGATCCCGCAAAAGAGAACCATGAGGACAGCCAGGATTGCTCCATAAACCTTTGCGCGGATCAATGTGTCATTCCTTTGCCTTGATCTTCTCGATGCCGACTTCCGGAAACATCAGCACGTTTCCACCTTCCTGACGGCTCAGAGACAGTGCCTCCGCGTTCTTGTCAAATGCGAGCGCTTCATGCCCCATGGGGCCCTGGACTCTCGATCCCACGAGGTAGTAAGCAGTTTTTGCACTGATCCACGACTCTGAGGGGTAATCCGCCACCCAGATCATCGTCGGCTTGACGTCCTTGTTTGCAAAGGGCTTAGGGTCGTTGAGGAAAGCAAAAAGGCATTGCGTAGAGCAAAAATGATAGACTGCCTTTTGCGCGTCAATGAGCTGGCACCTGTTCTTCGGATATCTGGCTGGATACATGTGGCAGACCGGACATTCGTCCTTGTTGTCAACTGGCTCTACTATCTTTCCGTCTTTGATGCGCTTTTGGGCGATCATAGCATTTTCTTTCGGCAGTTCCTCTCTAGCCAGCGAGAAGGTATCGGGGAAGCTCTGCACTTTCCCTCCGCAGGATTTAGCGAAAGCTTCCGCCTCCTCGTTGGAGGAGAAAGCGATCTTGCTGTTCATGGTCATGGTCCCTTTGGCTTTGGAGCCGACCACGAACCACGCAGTGTTAGCAGGAACCATCTTTTCGGGGGCTGTGTAGATGGCTGTTTCTACGGAACGAGGTTTTTCTCCTGCCTTGACCGCCATGTCGGCTAAGCAGTGAAAAGAACATGCCTCGTATTTGCCTGTGGAGTTTTCAAACGCCATCCACGTTCGAGCCCACATGCTGCGTATCATGCCGCAATTTGGGCATTGCCCGACGAACTCCGCCCTGGGTGGCATGAACGGATGCTGAACCGCACATGGGTCATCTGCAAGTACCGGGACTGCCTCAAAGACGATCAACGCGAAGCATACCAATGCCATCAGGTTGAATTCTCGGCGGGAATAGAGTCGCATACGAACCTCCTTCATGAACCGGCCTCAGTGCTATGGGGACCGACAAACGATCATGCGTGAATTCGTGCCAAGTTGATCAGATGCATGTGGCGGTTCAGAACGACTGCCGGACACTCTCTTCGAACTGACCCTGCGTCTGAAGGCAAGGCAATCGAATTCAGACAAATCCTGTTCTAAAGGATCCCGCAAATATTTGAACCGGGCGTTTATAAGGTCGATCCCAGCCTGGCTCGCTTAATGTAGGCTTCTTGGTAAGCGAAAAAAGCTATCCCGGAAGGTCGGGTTGGCAGGGAATGGCCTCTGGAGGCCGCCAGTCGTCAGTTGGAATGATTCTGACGACTGGAAACGGGCGGGCGCAACTGGTCAGCGCCTGGGGGAGGAATGGCTTGATGTCTAGTGAGATCTTCTTGATATGCGAGTCGCATTGGCAGATAGATAGTTCCCGGTGACCGTGAGATTTTTCAGACACCAATGAGTTGCCTGGACTAGAGAACAGGTCAACAATTGATGACCCTTTGGCAATCTCTGTTTCCTCGACCCTCTCTGTTCTCAGATGACAAAAGCTCTTGAAGCCACCTCGGTTCTTAACGCATTTTGGGCAATTGCAACAGCACTGATGATTTGGTTCATCGTCCGGGCAAAAGCAAGACCACTCCACCAATGGGGTAATCCACGCAAGATGCAGTACTACCACCGGAATAAAGAGCGTGGCAAACATGCGGCGAGTCTTGCTCAAAGTTTGTGTGGAAAACCTACGGATCATGGTTTCGGTCTCGCTGTAAATGGAAGCCCACATGATGTCATGCAGGTCTCGATCAAAGCCCCTCACAAGGCATGCTACTCGATTTTGGCAATCTCCGCGAGGAGCGTCTTCTCGTCCGCCCAACCGAGGATCACGTGCCGAATGACACCTTGTCTATCGATGACGAAATACGTTGGTAACCCCTTGACTCCGAAGCTGCGAGCCACTTTCCCATCGTGGTCCATGTAAATTGGAAAGGAGATTTTCATCCTTTTCACAAAGTTTCTCACGTGCTCCTCAGTCTGCCCGACGTCGATGGCCAGGAAGCGTGGAGCCTCCGCTTGCGTTGACCATTGCTGGTACAGTTTTTCCATGAGGTGAAAGTCGTCTTCACAGCGCGGACACCAATCGGCCCAGAAATACAGGAGATGCACTCGTCTCGAGACAGGCTTAAAGGTAAGCGGTTGTCCATCAAGGCTTTTTGCCTCAAATGCTAAGGCTCGGTCGCCCAGGTCCGGAGCTTTTTGGCTCAGACATGATGATAGGAGCATGCAGGCCACTAGAGAACATGCCAATCCGATCCTGATCCCATCAGCCCGCGTATTGTGAAGAGCAGACATGGTTACGTCATATCCTGTCGTCTGAACATCAGTGCGGCCGCGGTCAACGGTCCGAAGATCCATATGATGAAAAGGCCTGCGGCGGAAATCGCTGATGTCACTCCTCCGCCAAACATCCGCAGCAGCCCCGCCCCAGCGGCTCCCAGTGCCGCCTCACCGCCTATCGACATCAATACGACGACCCGTGCAATGTCAATGGGGTTTCCTAAGAGCGAGAAGTAGAGCATCTTCCTCAGATAAGCTTCATCGGCGTAATAAGAGGCGGACAGAACGATCAGATCATAGATGAACAGAAAAAAGAGCCAAAGAATGAGACCGGTCACGATAGCCATCGGTCTCCGATGCGCCATTACAGACAGAAGAGCGGCAAGAGCTACGAAAACGAGCCCCAGCGCCAATGATACACCGACAAAGATGAAGTATTTCCAGATGCCTCCTGATTGGGTTTTCAGCGCTATGATCAGCCCGCCAAGCCCAAAGCCGAGCACCGTCATGACAGCGAGAGCTGCAAACAGGCCAAGTACTTTTCCGAGAAGAATGTCTGTGCGACCCACAGGCTGTGATGCCAGGAATTCGAAGTAGCCTGGGTTCCCGCATAGACTTTGTCCGCCGGCCACTAGCGCCACTACAGGCACGATGATCAGTACGAGATTGAGCATGGTCACTGTGGTGCGGTAAAAGTCCTGGAACTTGGCCTCGTAACCCAGGAAAGTCAAGCCATAATAAGAGACGCCGGAGACGAGAGCAGCGAATAAAATGCCGAAGCCCAACATCCATCGGCCTCTCACTTGGATTCGAAACTCAAGTTTTACTATTTCAGCAATGGCGCCAGCCCTCATAGTGTGCTCACTTTCTCTTCAGTTCTTCCTGAAAATGGGCCCCTTCCACTCGGAATTTGCCGAGCACCTGGCCCGATTCCATTTCGATGAAGGCAAAATCCGCGCCAGGCCGTACAGCGTTGAGTCTCAAAAAAGCTGGATGGCCCTTTGAGGCAACGGGGAATACCCCTTCATTGTCATAACCTTTAATGGCGATTCGGTAGGTTTTATCGTCTTCTACATTCAGCCGTATTTCCACGAGGTCTCCGAACTTCACGGTCACGGCGTCGGGATTCATAGCTCCATCCTTGATTGTGAGCTCTCTCTCTGAATTCGGCCTCTTGTAGATTTCCCAGAGTTCATCGAACGACAGGAGCTGTCCGGAAAAGTCCCTTTCAAATTGAGTCGCACGATCTGCACTCTTCAATGCCAAAACTCCGTATCCCATGACGGTTACCACATTTGCTTTGACAAAATGGGCTTTGTTGGCGTCAACCCACTCTTTGGAATCATAATCCTTGACAAAATAGGCTCTGACGTCATCTCTCTTTGCGATTCCAAGAGTCGCTGCCATGTCGAAATAGCGGATCATGCAGATGACGTCGTCAAACTTCTTGGCCCGCCCCTTTTTCATGAGGCATTCGGCTGCAAATCGTTGATCTGTGATCAGCATGCGGCATGTCTCACAGACGTCCTCCTCGGGATAGATTTCCACGGGAACCGGATCACCCGTTTTCGCGCAGCCCTGGGCTACTACGATAACAGCAAGAAGCGCCAGCAGTCTTCTCCGTGTCACATGGGCGAGATTCCTGTGTGAATCCGCAAAACTTTTTACGACTCGATTCAGCATATGAAGCCCTAGTTCCCTATGCGCAGAGCGGGATTAGTCTCCGCAGCACGATCAGGGCTGCATTCGCCGCTAAGAGCCTGGTCGTATATTTGCTGCAATGAGGGTTCGTATAGCCCGAATTCCCTTATGGCCGCCCCTGCCTGAAAGAGGGCGTTCAGAATGGGAATCCTCAGGGTTTCCGTGCATTCCACGGTCATGGACTTGCAATTCAGCACAACGTTTTCTGCACCTGACCGGAGCGCCACAGCCCGGTGAGCCTCAGAGAGGTTCTCTACGGTGAGCCACATCTTCCGAGAATGGCTCAGGTCCTTGGAGAACTGCTCAATTCTTTTGGTGAACAAGTTTTTCCCGTTCGCCATAACGACGATTCTATGCGCTAGGTGTTCGACTTCCCGCAGTATGTGCGTGGACATGATTACCGATGCTCCGCGGCTTGCCGCCCCGATTGTCTCTTCCCGGAAGCGGGCGAGGCCTTCAGAATCCAAATTGTTCGTAGGCTCGTCCAAGACATACACATCAGCACAAGGGAGGAATACCACTGCAATGGCCAGCCTTTGCAACATGCCACCCGAAAGTTCGCCGACCTTCTTCTTCTCGAAACCACGAAATCCGAATCTGGAAATCAGCTCAGACACTCTTTCCGCAGAGATTTGCCTGATCTTGGCAAAAAAGGTGAGCACCTCTTTGGCCGTCACCTGATCCGGAAACTCGATCCGCTGTGGCAGATAAGATATCCTGTTCCGTAGCCTGACCGACGACATGTCAATCGTGTCCGTGCCTATCCTGGCTTCTCCGCGGTCCGGCCGCATAATGCCCGCAAGTATCCGTAGCGCCGTAGATTTTCCGCTGCCATTGGGGCCTACCAACGCGACTATTTCTCCAGGGTTACAATCGACGTCGAGACCGTCTAGCGCTTTGACTGGACCAAATCTTTTCTGGAGCCTGCGAACTGTGATCATCGGAAAGCAAGTCCTTTCCTCACCGTCAGGAGACCAATGCCCAGAAGAGCCAAAGAGAAGAGACCAAGGAAGACCCGCTCAGATCCTTCAGTAACTACCACGCGGCTCTTGGCGGCCGTTTCGGAAGGCGGCCCGGCGATCTTCACGGGTTTCATGAGAGGGAATTTGTCTTCTGCCGTGATGGTAACCTCGATGATGGGGAATGCCCTCTCTGCTAACTCCAGGGCGGCTGTCAACGGGCTGAACAGGAACAACCGAAGCTCAGGAATATCAGCTTCCAAGGCGTCGAAAATCCCTTCCAGCTTGTACGATTGATCCCCGACGCCATCCCCATCAAGATCATATCCCCGATAGTCGCTCCAATAGTTTCCTTTGCCGTCTTTGTAAAAGAGGTTGTTTCGACCTGACTGAGTCCCGCCTCGCAACCTCAAGAGCGAGAGATTGTTGATGAAGTTGTTCTCGAAGATGGTGTTGCTCTCTGAGTTCTCCAGGATGATGCTGGCAACGTCGTTGGAAATGACGAGGTTCTTGTATACGTTGCACATGCCTGCCTGATCGAAGTGCAAACCTATCGTGTTGTCAAAAATGAGGTTGTCAAAACAATCCGAATGCCTTACATCCTGCCACAGGACACCGTAGGCCCGGAAACCGCGGTTATGAGCGAAGACGTTCCCACTGAATTTCATCCGCTTCGCATACATGACCGCAGCTCCGGCCACATTGTCGATGAGGGTGTTATATGAGAAGGAGTTGTCGTTGGAATACATGTAATGAAGTCCATAGCGTGTCCCGTGAACCTTGTTGGAATCAATGGTGCAGTTGTGGGAGAATGAGATGTAGATCCCATCGCGCGCGTCCGCGATGTCATTGTGTTCGATTCTGTTGAACGGTGAATCCCACGTGTGGATTCCGTTGCCCCTGTTTTCTTCGAACTCGTGCTTCCTCCCGCGGATGACATTGTTCGTAATCACGCATTTCTCTGCCTGCGACAGGTACATGCCGTAAAGGTTGTCCTCGAGCCGATTCTCGGTTACGAGGCATTCCTTCGCTTTCACGAACTTGATGCCTGCATCGTCCTTGAGGAGATCCCGACCTCCTCCTCGAATCAGGAAACCCTTAAGGGTCACGTTGTCGGCTTCCAAGGTGACAGCGCTGCCGCTTGTCTCTCCCTGAATCGTGGGGCGATCTATTCCTTCCACGACGATATTATTTGTTTTGATATGGACGTTGCCATGGTATTCCCCGGAGCACACGCGGATAGTATCCCCTGGCGATGCCTTGTCCAGGGCCTCTTGAACGGAGCTTACGTTCTTGGCCTCAGCAGGTTTACCGACGGTAATGACCGCTGCCTGCAACTCTGGGACGGCCAAAGCGACAATAACCGTTGCCGCTACCGGGATAAACCATCGCGCAGCTCTCGAATTATGACATCCTCCTGGCATTGCCATGCGCTCCTGCCTGGGTGGACTCTTCTCCCGGTGGTTAGCCGGGAGAAGGAGAGAGAAGGTGCAGATTGGGGGAAGGGCTATTCCATCATAGACGCCCTGGTGATTTCCGATCCGGCCTCGACCAACCATCGCCATGCCTGGTTGAGGTCAATGACAAGGTCTTTGGTGAACTTCTTCTCTTCGATCTGTTTCTTGCACTTGGCCAGCAAATCGTCGCCTTTCTTGAACCACATCTTTGCGCCTTCCACCTCGCCTTTCAGCAGGGTGCTGGCGTCTTTAGGCATGTCTTTTTCAACTTTTTGAATTACACTTTCGACGAGCTTCCTTGTGCCTTCCGCATTGGCAAGAGCTTCTTTGGCAAGTTTCTCGACGTCTTCCATCTTTATAGCCTGGTCCTGAGCGCAGGCCATGCCGGTCGACAAAGCAAAGATCAACGCCACAATCAAGCCAAGGACGGCTTTTATGGCTTCAGGCTTTTTCATTCTGTTCTCCCTTTCAATCCCCCGTTGGGGCGGTGAGCGTCTCATGCCCGCGGCGAAAGGAAATGATATCGATGACCCAGGCCGCCACTATGAGGAGGAACGCGATGACCAAGAGATATGTTCCCCAGTAAAAGTCCGAGTAGGTGGTGAACTGGGCCAACTTGTGCTCCCCGTAAATGCCGGGCATGAACGGGTCTATTTTGATAGCGGCTGTCGGGTCCAAATTGTGGCCGAAGGAATAGAGATTGTAGACCAGAGCGAACAGTCCCCCCGTGGAAATCATCGCGAAAAGGATGACAACAGCGAAACTGGCCCACTTTTTCCTAATAAAGGCGGCAACAACGCAAGCAACAGCCACTATCATCAGCACGACGGGCAGGACCCTGAAGATCGGCATGGTTTCCCTGGAGATTTCTTTCATCCCAATGAAATGGTTCAGAACGTTAACCTCCTTGAGACCGCCGTCCAACTGGGCAATATCTTCCGGGTCGCCAGGATGAGTGGCCCAGATCGACATCCCGATCCCGTTGGGAAAGTTGTTGGAATCGAGATACATGTACCACATAGGGTAACGCATACTGACTATAATGAGCGCCGCCGCCGCGACAAGAATCAAGAACCTTGCAACAGCCACTGTTTTCATGATCATCTCCGCGTCCGGTTACTTCTTGGGATTCACGATCAGGTAGCCTTGCATCTCCTGATGGAGAGCTGAACAGAAGTTCGTGCAGTAGTATGGCCACACGCCGGGTTTGTCCGCGATGAACTCATACGAGAGCGTCTCGCCGGGCGAAGGTACGCCGTTGATGTCGTATCCGCAGATCCCGAAACCGTGCAGCTCGTCCCGCATCTCTTCAGTGTTGGTGATGTGCATGATCACCTTGTCACCCTCGTTGCAGCGAACCACATTCGGCATGATTGAGGACCTGATCTGCGACATCCACACCTTCACGGTATTCCCCTCGCGCACGACCTTGGCATCCTTGGGGTCCCAGATCGCGTTAGGGTTCTTGTTTTCTGCTTTGGTATACACCTCGATGACGTTTTTGATTTTGTCCGCCTTGATGATCTGAGCATAATGGGGTTCGGGCTCGGGAAACGCTTGAGCGATGATCTTCATCTTGGGGCCGCTGATATCAATCAATTGGCCGCTTTCCGGCTGGTCCGGTCCAACCGGAAGATGGGTGCCCTTGGAGAGCTTATTGAGCGCAAACACCCACTTGCCCTTTGGTGAAACCGTGTCGCCTTCACAGGAAGCGATGTGCCCGATGTTGTATTGGATAGGAACCTTGTCGACCATCTTCCATTCACGGCCGCCTCCGCCCCACTGCCACTTGGCGACAGCGCTTTCCACGAAGAGCGAGGTGTATGCGAAGCCTTTATCGTCAAATACCGTATGTAGCGGTCCGAGACCTACGGGGATATCAGCTTCGATCACTGCCTCGAACTTCACCACGGGAATTCCCATATCGTGCTGTGCGAAGTTCTTATCTTGTATGGCCTTCTGGAGTTTTTCGAAACTGAAGATGGACACCGTTGGGGAGAGTTTGCCGTTCCCAATGAACCATTTACCGTCGGGCGAAACGTCCACTCCGTGGGGAGATTTCGCACAGGGAATGGCGAACACGTACCCGGGTGTCTTGATCGGATCAAAGACCTTTGCACCATCGATCTCGGTGACGTTGCCTTTTCTTACTTCGCTTTCCACTCCCTTCCAGTTTACGGCTATGATATAATCCTTATCTCTTTGCGACGCGGTGATCTCAAGCGGTTTGCCGTCAATGAACTCGGCTTCGGTGTTGTACGTTGACACGAACCACCAATCACCGGAGACCAGCTTGCCGGCATCGGCCACGTCGTAATTCCAGGGCGGCATCATGATCTGCCAGCCAAGGCTCATGGTGCCGTCTTTGGGATCCACCGCAATGGCCGTTATGACCCCCTTGTATTTCTCCTTGTAATCTTTGACGTCGGCCACGGTCCCTTTAGGAATAGGAATCGAGAACCGAGTCGCACCAAAAAGGTACTCGGTATTCCAAGTCAGATACACGGACGCATGATTTCCAGCCAGATTGGGGATAGGCCCGAGGACTTGCTTGGTTTTGAAATCCCTTAAATCAATACGAGCGACCCGCCCATGAGCATTGTCATTGATGAACAGCCAGCGTCCGTCATACTCGCCTTTGGTTTCGGAGAGACCAGGATGGTGGGTGTCACCCCAGGTCAAGCCACCCAGCATCTTTTTCGTCTCCTCGTCATAGCCGTAGCCCGTGGCGGGATAGGGGGAGAACACTGGGATCGTGCGTATGTGCCGCATCGAAGGCAGACCGTACACATAGACCTGACCGCCGTGGCCTCCAGACAAGAATACGTAGTATTCATCAAGGTCTCCCGGCGGGACGTAAACTTTGAGGGCGTTCTCCGCCATGTCGGCTTTTGCCGGAGCGCCTTCTTTCACTCTTTCACGACGCTGCTGGGCACTCGAGGGATCGCACGTGAGGCCAATCATGGCCACAGCCGCAATCCCCAGGCCCACGAAGACAAGCATCCTCTTCCAGTTCATTTTTTGTTACCTCCAGAGTTTCATGTTGCACGTCGTCCGCTTCCAAGTCGAACCCTTCAGACTCCCTGCCAAAGTGTCCAACGGTCCGCCTTGGATGGACTCCAAAACCTATGTCTGCTCAAACCTCGGCAGAATAATTCCCCGCTCCGCCTCCTTTCTTGAGTATGGGGAGGACGAATCCTGGTCAGATCTGCGAACCCTTGCCCTCCCCCGGTTTCCCGTTACTGCTTCATTGCCTCGGGGACCTTATCGAAGGCTTCCTTCATAAGTGTCGTCGCCTGTTTCTTTTCTTCGTCGGTCAAACGGTACTGTGGGGTGGCGAGAATCACTGCCATGGTCCCTTTGGGTTCAAAGAGGAATTTGTCAACTTCCATATGGTGCTTCTTCGGGACATTCTTGACCGCAAATGCCAGGTCAGGGCCAATATTTGTGGGTGATTCGACCTCCAGGCTCGATATTGTGTGGCAGATGAAACACCGTTTCTTCACAAAGAAAGACCCCGCGCCTTTTAGCATCGCTTCTTCTTTGGCCAGTTCCACCGGTGATCTCTCCGGAATGGCTTTCACATGGGGCAGATAGTGCGTTGCAAGTTTCTTCTTCTTCCAGCTCAGGGTCAAAAGGGTCAAGGACTGGAGATCCTGAGTCGAAAACTGAAACTCGGGCATGATTGACGTGGGTACAACTGTTTTCGGGTTCTTGTAATGGGTCATGTGCCAGTTGAAGATCGTTGGGGAGGTGATAGCCCCAGAGGAGAAATCGTACTCCTCTCTACCCTTATCGCCCTCGTACGTCAGATCCGGTCCAATATTCCCGCCCGATCCACTGATTGCGTGGCAGGCCTTGCACCCTTTCTTCTTCACGAGCTCTTTTGCGTGGTCGATGAACTCCATACCAGGTACCTTTTCTTCGTACCGGTGGCAGTAATTGCACTTCATCTGGATGAAGCCGCTCGTGTCCTTGAGCAGATAACTCTCGGCCAATTGAAGATCGGGTCTCGGGTCCTCCCAGTGCTCCACCCACCCGTGCGCCTCCTTCATATCTGTGGCGTAGCCCTGACCGCCGTGACAGGACGTGCATCCGAACTTATTCAAGGGGTGTTTCTGCATCAGTTCGGGTCGTGAGTGGCTGGAATACGGAATGTATTGGTCTTCGAGTCCCTTCCACGTCACTCCCATATGACAAGTAACGCATCTGTCCGTAGTCTCCAGGTCGGGGATCCAGATCTGGAGAATCCCTCTCCCCACTTCGGTGGCTTTCTCCAGCCCGAACTTCTCTGCGATGATATTCTTGAATTTGTCCTGGTGTGCCCGCCAGCCTTGGGTGAAGTCGGTGCGAATCATGAGCGCTACCAGAAGCACCAGGGCCAGGAGCAGTGTCAGGACAATGACCTGAAGCGTGCGAGACGAATAAGTAGGCAGGTCTCTCATGGTTCCTCATTTCAATACAGTTTGGGCACTTGCGGCCATGGCTCACCGAACCAGTAGAGGTTCCAGAATGGCCCCCTGAAGTACGCAGCTAAGATGATAAGCCCGATGACGATGATGACGCCGACGGAAAAGAGCACGTTTTGGAGCCACCTCGATCTGTGGAACCACACCCCGATGGCCGCGTCCGGACTCCTGTCCAAGAAAGGCCAGACTGCGAGAACAGCCAGCGCAATCGTAGGTATCAAGATTCCTCCCACGAAGCCGCCGTTGATGACGTAGTTGCCTACTTTGAGGGTAGTATCTGCAATGAGTTCTTGCAGCCAAAGGAAATACCAGGGAGCCTTCGCGGGATTCGGCGGAGCCAACGGATTGGCAGGCGCCTCCAGTGGGGCCGTGACGTACAGAGAAACACCCAAGATCACCACGTGGGTCAGCAGAATCGCGATGAGAAGGCGGATGGTCAACTCCGGATTAGCTCGGGCCAGCAGAGAATCCTGTAGGGCACTGCTCCGCACTGAAAGTGTCGTTCCTTCCTTGATGCCGAGCAAGGTGTACGTCTTGGTGGGACTCGGCTTCAGCTCTTCTCCCTGGGCATCCTGGAGCAGTGTCAAACGATCGGTAACTGCCAGCCCCCCGTCTCTTCTGAGACGCCACATATGATAAGCGCCAGCGATGACGAGGAGAATCGGCAGAGCCACACAGTGGAGAATGTAGAATCGTATGAGGGTATTTTGGCCGATTTCCGTGCCTCCAATGAGGATTTCGCGCATTTTTTCGCCCACGAGAGGAGCGCTCTTGGCTACGTTGGCCCCAATGACCAGCGCCCAGTACGCTAATTGGTCCCAGGGAAGGAGATATCCTGTGTAGGACAATGCCAGGGTGAGTACGAAGAGAACGAGCCCTATCAGCCAGTTAATTTCTCTTTTGCTTCCTTGTTTGCGGGGGCCGCTGTACGCCTTGGTGTACCAGATCCTCATCATGTGCAAGAACGCGAGAGCCACCATGCCGTGAGCAGCCATTCGATGCATGGATCGGAGGATTGACCCGTAGCTAACGACAAACTCAATGTCCTTCATGCTCTGATATGCCCGTTCAACCGAGGGGACGTAGAGGAACATGAGGATGACTCCAGTGATGGTCAAGATGGCAAACAGCACCCAAGTGATGGTCCCCAACCAGAACGTCGTAGCGAGACTCAGGCTTTGCCTGGTGACGTATGCCGGGAGGACGTGGAACAGGAAATTCCTTACCACCGAATCAGATGCTTCACGAGCTGACTCCGGAGAGTAGGACCAGAAGAGACGACGGCTCCTTTGGAACACTTCCATGGTCAAACCTTTCTGACGTTGTAATGTTTAGATTTCAGTACAAGGAGGGCCTTTTGCTTTTCCACGACCCGGCTAGTGTCCACGACGAGTTGGCCGTCATCAGGAGATATTGATACAGCGAACCACGGCAACGGCTCTGGAGCGGGTCCCTTGACCACATCGCCGTCAATGGTAAACTGACTCCCATGACATGCGCAGGAAAATCCTACACTGGATTTGTCTTTTATTCCGCCCTTGCTCTCTTCGCTCTCCGTATGTTGAACAATACAGCCCAAGTGTGTGCAGATGGCGGACATGGCGTGAATCTTCGTCTTCCCTCCGGAACTGTGCTTGGAAACAAACGTCTTCGCGTCTTTGAAAAAGGTCACACCTTCCGGAATGAAATCGAGCGTCCCGATCTTGACTTTCTTGGAGGGCTCGTACAGCACATTGGGGATCAGCGAACGGACCACCGCAAAAACGCTGCCGCCAGCAGCCAGCCCGCCGATCCAGAGAGAAAGCTTCGCCAGAAATGAACGCCTGGTGGATTCTTGATTAGCCGAGTTGTTCAAAGTGTCCCCTCCTGATTACAAAGTATCTGCTCTTCGACCTGGAACCGCTCGAGAGTCATGGCGTTGGTCGGGCACACGTGCGCACACAATCCACAACGGATGCACAAGTCCTCGTCTTTGATAAGCGCGGTTTTTTCTTGCGTGAGCTGTGTAGCCAGGAAAGTCCGCGTGGGCTCGTTTTCCGATTCGAGAAGGTCTGCTGAAACAAAGGTAATGCAACGTGTAGGACAAATGCTTGTGCAACGGCCACAGAGAATGCACAGCTCCGGATCGTAAATGGTGTGAATGTAGCAATCCAAACATCGGAGAGCCTGATTCCTGGCGGTATACTCGTCGTAGACTTTCTCAACCTCGGTGGGCCCTATCCTGCGGTCGGAAGATTCGAGAGGCGGAGTCTCCCTGTTGATTACATCATAATGTGGATCGCGGCGAAATATCTCGGGGTTGAGTTCCTCAACTACGACGTTCCTGCATTCTCTCAACGAGACCCCTCGGAGAAACCGGTCAATGGAATACGCCGCTCTCTTGCCATTCGCGACCGCATCAATGATGATGCGGGGACCAAAAGCTACATCACCTCCGGCAAATATTCCGGGGGCAGTCGTGGCCATGGTAGCGGGGTCAACTTTGATGGTTCCCCGGGAGGTAAGCTCGATACCGTCCTCTTCCTTGAGAAAAGAGAGTTCTGGCGACTGACCAATTGCCAGGATAACCGCATCGGCTTCCAGCTTCGACTCCGTCCCTGGGCTGAAGGTGGGATGGAACCGCCCATCCTCGTCAAACAGACGGTCGACTTGCATGAACTCGACGCCGACAACTTTGCCGTTTTCCACAAGAATCCTTTTCGGGCCAAGCCCAGCCTCAAGCTTTACCCCCTCCCGGAGGGCTTCGGCGAGTTCTTCCTTTCCCTGATGGCTACGGGCGGCTGGTAGTTCTTCTAGTGACTCCAAGCTCACCATAGTCACGGACTCCGCTCCGCCTCGCAATGCGGACCGAGCGGCATCCAGCCCCGCGAGCCCTTCTTCAGTGGATGGGAAAACCTGGGCGCCTTCTCGGTAAGCGGGTCTCAGTGCAGTGCGTGCAACGTCAACGGCTACGCTGCCTCCCCCGATGGCTACAACTTTCTTCCCAAGATCTATGCGGTATCCTCTGTTCACGTTGAGGAGGTAGTCGACCGCTCTGAAGATGCCATCAGCGTCCCGGCCTTCAATGGCGAGATCAAGCCCCCTAGTGGCGCCACAGGCCAGGAAGAAAGCTTTGTATCCCTGCTCTCGAAGAGAAGACAGAGTCACCTTGTCGTTCAGCGGCGTCTCAAGCCGAAGGTCCAATCCTCTTTCCAAAAGTGCACATACTTCGACATCCAGTACTGAACGCGGCAACCTATACTCAGGAATGAATTGCCACAATGCTCCGCCAGCCATTTCCGTCGCCTCGAAGAGCGTTACCCGATATCCCAAGCCAAGCAACGTGTCGGCGCATCCCATCCCTGCTGGACCGCCGCCAATAATGGCCACCTTGTCATCAAACGATGCAACCGCATCTTCTGGCCGAGGCGGATGGCACTCCGGAGGGAGAGAAGCCTCATGTTTCTCACAGACAAACCGTTTCAAGGCTCGGATGGTTATGGGAGAGTCTATGGTGCCTCGCCTGCATTTGTCCTCACATGGAGCGGCGCATACCCGTGCACAGACCGATGCCAGAGGGTTGGGTCGCCTCGCCAGTCGGTAGGCTTCTTCATAGACTCCTCCGGCTATGGCGCGGACATAATTGCCCGCATCGGTGTGTACTGGGCATGCCTCCCTACAAGGTACTTTGAGAGGGTAGTCTTCGAGGTGGTTCAATCTGACACGGATACTCATGATGGCGGAACTCACTGGTGTAATGAATCTGGCAATGCATGTCTAAGCTGGAGCAAGTTACGTGCCAACAACAACCTAATTGAAGCCGCGCTTATCAACCTGCTGTGATGCTGAGTCTTTTGGCCTTTACCAAGCTAGTTGGTAGGGATTCCTCATCGCGCTCGCGCTCCTCACAGTTGTGTAACTGAAGAAACAACTTGCGAAGAGGAAACGAAGAAATGTCATTAAGGATGGGAAGATAGCCTGGCAATCTGATATGTGTATGTCAGGGGACATCCTCGCTTGCTGAATCGATCTCGTTGACGTCGAAGGGTAGGATACCGATGCGTTTCAATTTATTATACAGTGTCTTACGAGCCAAGCCCGATTGTCGAGCTACCTCCGAAAGATTTCCCTGGCAAACAGATAGGAGACGATTGAAGAATTCTTGATCAAAGGCGTCGACTAGCTTCTCTCTCTCTACCGCATAATCGAGAGTCTCGTTGCCTACGTCGCTTCCGTGACCACTAAGACTGGGCTTCTCCTGTATCAAGGCATCGGGCAGATCTTTCCTCGTCAGGTTGGGTCCGTCAGAGAGCACCACTGCCTGTTCCACTGCGTTCATCAGTTCCCGGACGTTGCCGGGCCAGTTATGTGCCATGAGCGCTTCCACGAATCCCGAATCGAAGCCCGTGAGATCTTGTCGTCCGTGGCTGCGCCTGAAAAACGCGAAGAAATGTTCACAAAGCAGTGAGACGTCCTCCTTCCTTTCTCTCAGTGGCGGGATGGTGAGCGCCACAACGTTCAAACGGAAGTAGAGCTCGGGACGAAAGAAACCCTTCTGAATACCCCCCTCCAGATCACGATTGGTCGCAGCTATGATCCGAACATCAATCGGCGTGTTCCGCCGCCCTCCAATTTGACGGATCTGTCCCTCTTGGAGGACTCTGAACAGCTTGGATTGAGTCGCCACATCGAGTTCTCCGATTTCATCAAGAAAAACAGTTCCGTGATTGGCAACTTCAAAAAGCCCAAATCGAGATCTATCTGCTCCTGTGAACGCTCCCTTCTCGTGTCCGAAGAGCTCACTCTCCAAAAGGGTCGGAGCCAGAGCTGCACAATCCACCGGCAAGAAGGGGGCCGACCTCCGCGGGGACAAATCATGTATCGCCTTTGCCAGGAGCTCCTTTCCCGTACCTGTCTCTCCTCGGATGAGGACACTCGCGTCGGTTCGACCCACTTTGGGCAAAATCCTCTTTAGCTTGAGGATAGGAAGGCTCGCTGCGATAATTGCTTCCAGGGCCTTGCTGGTCTTCAAACGCTCGCCTTCATGCGGGCCCTCGGTCGCTCGAAGCCCAAGGAGGACATCTTCTACTGCTCGGAGAAGCTGGTCGGCCGCAAAAGGGACGGCAAGGTAATCGGCTCCTCCTGCCTTAAGCCAGCCAACAGCCTCGGGAATACTCGCGTGAGTCGTGATCGCAATGACGGGTAGTCTCGGCCTCCTGGCCAGGATTGCCTTCAAAACTTGGAACCCGTCCTTGTCCAGCATTCTCACGGCAGTAAGTACTGCGTGCGGCGAGATCTTGTCCATCAGTCCGGAAATCTGACCGGACTCAGCACAACATTTGACTTCGTACCCCTCCCTGCCGAGGATTCGTTTGCAGTCATCGTGCAATTGCTTTTCGGGATGAATGATCAATATGACTCTCATCTCTTCCATTTGAGTCATGCTCCGCTCTTTTTTGCGTACTGAGAGGTAATTTCCGCTTTGGACAACTCGTTGATATAATGTAGGAATGGGCGAACGATTTGGATCTGACCAGCGTGTTCTAATCGCTGCAGGTCCAGAGTCACCGCTACCTCGATGCCTCTATGGTTAGGCGGGCATCCCTGGAGGCCCCTTTCCTTCGGTAGGGAATCCCGGCCCCCCTAATCCTGACAGAATCAGCAGGATGTGCCAAGAGGGAAAATCTTCAAAATCGGCAAAAGAAGTGAGAAACACCTGTGTGTCCAGCCGAAAGGCTTGAGCGTCTTGATCCTTTTGCTTCAGAGGAGGCCCTGCACAGCTTGTTGGCGTCCCTTCGGCCTGTGAATCGGTGCTGAGGCACAGGATTCTCAATGATACCCAGCAAATCCTCTGTCTCGTCCGGGACGGAATACGAGCGCCTGCCCTCAATTAGGTTGGTCTAGGATGGGATGCGCGCTCTTGTCCAGACTCGAAATGGTCGAAGCGGTCCTCAGGATCATTCACTGTCAGCTTCCAGCGGCACAACGGACATCTCGATGGTGGCTTCCCTGTCCGTCTTCATGAGATCTCTCACCTTCTGGCGCTTCCACTGGAGCCTCGACGTAAATGGCGACATGGACAGTCATAACGATGCGGCTCTCCATACGCACGTCCTTGATTTTGTCTTGGGCCTCCTGACGGCCAGTCAGCGAATCTCAATAGCAGACTCCGGGTTGCACGGAACACAGCTATTGCTGGCCTGTGCCTCGTCGGCGTCCGATAATGATTCCCATGTCAAGTCACCCCCGCCTTGAGAGGCACGGAAAGTCTTACCGAATTCTCCATTATTTTCTTAATCGCCTCTTTAACACGCGCGACAGTCGCGCGCTCAGATGGACACGTAAACCACAAGCCGTCATGGAGAAGGAGGACTTTCTTTACAGACAGGCCGGTGCTCTTGAAAGCCCGGTGCAGCTCCAGCACTGTGATCTTGAACACATCGGCCTCCAACATCTGCACGACCGAATTCTTTGCTTGTCGCTTTTCCCGATTAGTCAGTGGGTCCTCACTGTGGAAACAGCGCCTCCGCCCCCAGATAGATTTGACATGCCGCTCGAAAGCCGAAGCCTTATCCAGAGTCTCCGCAACGCTATCGAGATACAGTGCAACGCCGGGATATAGGGACGACAGCTCCACAACGATCCGGTGAGCGGTGGAAAGGTCGCATCCCAGGGCACTCTGGATGGCCCAGGCCTTTCCACCGTAGCAGATGGCAAAATTCACCGCTTTAGCTTGAGCCCGTGTAATCCGGATACCCTTGGATTCAAGACGATTCTTCGTCTCATTATGAGGGTCGCCGCCGGTTTGGAACATGTTGATCAAAACTTCGTCCTGTGACAGGTGAGCCAGCAACCGGAGCTGGAAAGCGGAGAAATCAGCCTTTATGAAAACGCGACCAACGCCGGGGACCAGGTACCGGCGAAAGGCCTTGGGCAGGCTCTGCAGGGCAGGATCCGTACAAACGATCCGGCCTGTTGAGGTGCGTGTCTGCCACCAAGTAGGATAGCAACGTTCCTCATGCCCGATGCTCTTGAAGAACCTGATTACTCGGTGCAACTTTCGCCAGGCCAGCAGTTTACAAATGAATGGATGCCGGAAGCTGAGTCCTTTCAACAGGTCATCATCAATAGAATCGCTTCGCTTCAGGCGCGTGCCGCAGGCTGAGTACAGGAATTCCTTGATTTGGGTTGTGGAAAAAGGATTGAGCGGTTGCTCGTATACGTCGGTGATCTGTCCACAAAGGATCATGCACGCAGCTTCTATCCTAGGCCATGTCCGGCGGATCTTCAGCAAGTCTACTCCGATCCCGTCTCTCTCTATCTCGGCCAGGACAGAAACCAGGGGCATTTCCACCTCTGTGTACAACCGGTAGAGCTGGGGATCGCTCTGGAGTTCAGAAATCAGCTTCTCTCCGAGTGCCCCTATGAATGAAGCGTCCTTGCTCAGGCGCTCGTAGAGAACCTCCCGACCGACTCGTTCAACTTGCCTGGGAAGAAACGGGTATTCCAAGTCGAGGTGATCACGTACCAGCGAACTCAAAAGGAACTCCTGCCAATCCTCGCCTTTGTCGTTCTCCGGCGGCTTTAATAAGTACGCAGCCAAGGACACGTCCCGGAATCGGTCTGTGGGGATTAGGATATTTCTCTTGAAAAACCAATTAATGAGTGGTTTCAACGAATGTATATAAATGGAAGTATTTCGGTCTCCGGTCGTAAACATCAGCGTAGCCACCTCCGAAAGAGCCGACAGAGGAAGATGGATACATACCTGCAGATCCTCATTGGCCACACCCATCATGAAAGAATTCTCGAATTCAATGGGAGGACTGATGGCGAATGGCTTTGCCTCAAGAGAGCTTAGAAGCACTTGGAGATCTATCTCCTGATTTACTATGCCTCTCTTTATTCCGGGGCGGGAATTCATAACTCTATAGTCTTTCTATTCTATAAAGAATTAAACCTAGGCACCGCCCACGCCTCCGGCATGGACGGGTCCACCCGACCGGGGGGTCGGGGGCTAATATATATAGGTGGAGTTCGGGAAAACTGGTTCATGGGTACTATAAAAACCATTTTCAAGTTACCGAGATTAGCTGTAACCACCTGATATGACCACATATCGGAGACATTGGCGCTGATCAGCCTTCAGAGCGGTATTTGGCCGACCAGGAGTTCTTGGGCTTGTTTCCCTGAGAAACCTCGATATAACCTCCCTTTATGAGCATTCGGGCGTAATCCCTTACGGTCCTGACCGTGATTCCGAGTGCCTTGGCAATCTCTTCGTGAGTGATCACAAGTTTCTTTTGTGCCTCGGCCTGCTTCCAATGCAGCCAAACAAATAACCGGGAAGCGGGGCCGAACTCCTTGAGCTTGATTTCCCATGAGAAGCTTCGGCTGAACAGGATGGCATCACCCGTGTCGGAGTTGTGGCCGTCGTAAGGGACCTCTGGGGCTCCTGTAATTACTTCGACTGCCTTTGCCAGGAATCTTTGCGGAGCCCCGCGGCCCGCTGACGGAAGGCGGAACAATCTTGCCAACGCTTCCTTAGGAACTGCATATCTCATCCAGTCGGCCTTTTTGCTCCCAGTCTCATTCACTTTCCCAGGGCTGCCGGTTGACTGTGGAAAATTGGCAAGCTCCACATCGAAATACTCCGCAACAACTATCCTTGCGTGGTTGAGGTCCCTCTTTCCATCAAGCCAACAGATCAGGTCGTAGATGTCCAGCACAGCCTTATTTTTGATGGGACATCCTTTTCGCCCGCAGAAGTGCGCCCGGCGGCAACGAAACCAGACGAGTCCCCTTGAGACTATCACCTGAAAAGCCTTCCTGAACTCTCTTGCGTCGTCGTCCTTCCGCGGCTTAGTGACGAAAAGCGGGCAATCGGTGATCAGGCGATTGGACGTGAACAACCCGTACCGATCTCGCAACAATTTCAGCATCCGAGGCAGGTGACGCCAATTCTTCATTTGTTTCGGATTCACTCTGCCGCTGCGGGCCGGA
>JACRDE010000315.1 GCA_016212935.1 Desulfomonile tiedjei
AGGAGTAGCCTGTACCAAAATCGTCTATCGACAGCCTGATCCCGTGATTTCTGAGCTTTTGAAAGACATCTATGGTCTCTTCAGTGTCCTCCATGATTACACTCTCGGTGAGTTCAAACTCCACCAGTCTCGGATCCGTGAACGACTGCTCCAATATCTTGACCATAGCTTCAGCGCTGCCCCGTTGTTTCAGCTGCCTAGCCGACACATTGATGGCAGTTCTCAGCCCCCTGAACCCGAGGTCATTCCATTTCTTGACTTGGTCACACACCTTTCTCAGTACCCAGTCGCCTATCTCGACAATGAGTCCAGTTTCTTCGGCAACCGGGATGAGATTCGCAGCCGACATTACGCCATGAACAGGATGGCGCCAGCGGAGAAGCGCTTCGATGCCTGCTATTCTGCCTGTCGAAATATCCAGCATAGGTTGATAGTACAGAAGAAAGAGGTCCCTGCTCATCGACATACGCAGTATGTGTTCCAGCCGCTGGCGCCTCACAGCCAATTCGTTCATTTCGTGGGAATAGAACCTGAAGTGGTTCTTTCCCCTTTCCTTTGCATAGTGCAAGGCCATGTCGACGTTACGTAGTAATTTCTCCGGAGTGTCGCAATCGTTCGGATAGGTGCTCACTCCTACGCTCGCGGACAAGAACACTTCGCGACCCTCGATGGTCAGAGGCTTTGTGAAATCGTTCAATATATTCTGGGCGACGGTGATGGCGCCATGGGTGCTGGACATGCTTGGCAGTAAGAGAACGAATTCGTCGCCTCCCAGACGCGCTGCCGTATCGCTCGTTCTAAGGTTGTTTTTAAGTCTTTCGGCTACGGCAATGAGCACCTTGTCTCCGAAACCGTGCCCCATGGTGTCGTTGATGTTCTTGAACCGATCTAAATCGAGAAGCATCAGAGTCACCATCTTGTCATGACGTTGGGCTAAGACCAGGGCTTGACTTAGCCTGTCCTGAAACAGAGCTCGGTTAGGAAGGCCTGTAAGAGAGTCGTAATGGGCAAGCCTCTGCAAATGCTTCTGAGTTTGCTTGATTTTACTGATGTCGGAAAAAATACAGACATAGTGTGTTGTCTCCCACTTGTCATTTCTGATGGCGCTTATAGATAACAGAGCGGGGTATATGTTGCCGTCCATTCTCCGGTCCCAGACCTCGCCTCGCCACTCGCCGCTCTCGACCATTGCCTGCCTGATCTTCTGACTCAAGTCGCTGTAACGACGGCCCCATTGAAAAAACTCCATGCTCTGCCCGATCAGCCTTGATTTCGGGTAGCCTGTAATAGCTGCTACAGCTTCATTTGCTCTCAGAATAACACCGTCGACATCAATCAAGAGGATTGCCTCGGTGCTGCTCTCGATCATTCTCGCTGAAAGCTCGAGCTCCGATTCAGCCTGAGCACGGTCTGAGATTTCTTGTTGGAGACGCTTCGTAAGGTCCATCAACTCGGCAGTCCGCTCCTGGACGCGTTTTTCCAGTTGATCGTGGGCTTGCTTCAATTCCTTCTGATGTCTGGAGCGAAGATTTATTTGTCGCTTTTCCAGCGTAAGATCTTCAGCCAGGATCAACAGCAACCTCTCGTAACCTAATCTCAGTCTACGGGCATGCAGCCTGCACCACATTTTCTTGTTGGGAAGTCTGAGCAGGGTCTCGACAATGGCCAGTTTCTTGCGGGAAAAGACATTCTGGAAAATTTCACCAATCTTTGCACCATGCGAGGCATCCAAGAACAGAGTCCGCACGTCCTTCCCCCGGAGGCGCTCTGCATCCGACGACGAACTTGCGGACGCTTCATTTGCGAAAATTATTGTGAACCACTGATCTACCAGAAGCGCAGGCATGGGGAGGGCACTGAGCAACTTGCCGAGATAAGTAGCTTCCACGTCGGCGATAAAGAAGCTGCCCGTCTCTGAGACATCCCGATCGAACCCCCCTTCCATAATGATCGTTTCCAAGGGCTGTCTCAGCGAGAGTTTTTCCGTATCCGAGTTGTCGTTTTCTGAGTTGATTGGTCCCAAAATTCCCCCCTGCAAAGCTTAGACCCAGTAATCTGCTAAACCGACACGTGCCGTATTATCAGGGACTTCCGGCAATTCGGATTGATATGCTTCGTTAGGTATCCGAGTTTGAGCGCTTCTTGCAATGGAGCAAAGCCCCCCAGATTTGTTCTATGTTTTCTCATTAGAAATAGGGGCCTGAACCCTTTGAGCACCGGAGTTAGGCATTCTAACACCCTTCTCAATATGTGGATTGGCTGACCTTCAACCGCTGCCATGGGCCGTTGCCAAAATGAGCCGTCAGCAGCGCTGACTTTCCGGCTCTTGTCTTTGGGGACCTTTGAAGTGCACTCGAAGCCCCCCAGAGTAGTTTTTCAGTATTTGTGGGGATTCTCTATTGTTCTGCCAGAAAAGCCACGTAAGCCGATTATACTACATCGGCCACAAAAAATCCAAATCTCAAGCGACGCTGAAAGCGTAGGACGTTTCTCTTTTTTAGAAGGGAAGGATTCTCATGTCAATAGTAAGTTCCGAAGCGCGTGGACCATCGAACTCCACCTAAGAAAATTTCTAAATGGTTTCCGGTCCGAAATGGACGGAAAATTGGCCCCAAAGTACCATGAGCGAGTTTCGAGGACCGGAAACCGATGCTCGACGGACCTGTCAGGCCGTCTTCATTCAAGACGCTCCTTGCAGGAAGTCTTGAGCGGCTGTCTCGCCCCGATATGAGACAGCGTCTAATTCCACCTGTGGCAAATAATCTTCCAGCGGAGGAAACTCGTGAAGGTCGCGTCCTATTGCAGCTTTGAGAAAAGAGTCCACCCAGTGGAATACGTCGTTTTCTCTTATCTTTTTCCGAAGTTTATGCATCCTGTATTTTCGATCAACTCTATTCATGCTGAAAGCGCGATGAATCGCGTCAGCCACCAATTCTGTATCATACGGATTTACTAGAAGCGCACCGTTCTGCAACTGTGCCGCGGCACCTGCAAACTCACTCAGGATTAATACACATTCTTCTTCCACACTGGACGCGCAGAACTCCTTTGAGACTAGATTCATGCCGTCTTTCAAGGGCGTCACCAGAGCAATTTCCGACGCTCTATAATATGCGATGAGTTCATCTCTATCGAGGGACCTGAATATATAGATGATCGGTGCCCAACCCCACACAGTGAAAAGACCATTGATTTCGCCGACCATGCGCTCGATCTCCATCTTGAGGTCCTGATACTTGGGGATAGTCTCGCGACTGGGTACAACTACCTGAACAAGGGTGATCTGCTCTCTCAGTTCCGGATGTTGTGTCAGCAGTCTTCTGAACGCGTCGAGCTTGTGAGGAATACCTTTGGTGTAGTCCAAACGATCTACGCCCAGCACGATATGCCGCTTCGGCAGTTCTTCATGTATGTGCCTGGATCTCTCGGTAACTTCCTCGCTGACCGCTTCTCTGGCAAAGGCCTTGTAGTCTATGCTGATGGGGAAAGCTCCGACCCTGAGTCCGCGTTCTCCGAAACGGATTGTGGCGATTCTGCCGTTGAGCTGAACTCTAACGTCCTTGATCACCGCCCGAATGCATTGCAAGAAGTTTCGATAGTCTCGAAGCGTTTGTAGACCGATGAGATCGAATTCCAGAAGAGCGCGAAGGATCTGAAAGCGCCATGGAAGTTTCAGGAAAATATCGAGTGGTGGGAAAGGAATATGTAGAAAGAATCCAATGAGCGAATTGACGCCGAGTTGCCTTAGAGCTCGACCAAGGCACATCAGATGGTAATCGTGAACCCAGATGTAGTCACCTTTGCCAGCGGTTTCCGCTGTTACCTCGGCATATTTGAAATTGACTTCCTGATAGGTCGCCCAGTAATCCGGATCAAAATTGCAGCTGCCCTGCAGATCGTGAAATAGAGGCCAAATAACCTCATTTGCAAATCCGAAATAAAAGTTCTGAACTTCTTGGGGAGTCAACGAAACTGGTTTGAGGCTGTAACCTGCTGTTCGCGTGCCGATGGCTAATGGTTCGGTAAGATCAATTTCGGAACTTGTTCCAGGCCAACCAATCCAGATCCCCCCACGGTCTCGAAGCACTGGGGCCAGTGCAGTCACCAGACCGCCTGAACTCGGGCGGACGAACCAGCCCGTGTCATTGTGTTCCATGACAACCGGTAAACGATTTGATACTATGACGAGTCGCCTTTCACCTTTCCTTGCCATTCTTTTCCTCCTAAGGCCTCAAGCCAACCTTGCAGAAATGCCAGCAGTTCATGAGGCGGCTTGAGCCAGAGACTCGCGGCTGTGGGGCGAAACTCGCTCCTGACGAGGACACCGACGCCATGGCCTTTGATAGCTCGGAATGCGTCTTCGTCCGTCAGGTCGTCGCCCAGGTATGCCGCTACAGCGTTCGTACCCAATTCATCGAGAATCGCAGTGACTGCCAGCCCTTTGTCGATGCCCCTAATACGTAATTCGACCCCTCCGTCGAAATCTTGAAGGGTCAGTTCGCCAGCACCTGACACAAAAGACATCCCTCTCCTCACTTTCTCCACCATTCTCTCTGCAAGGACCTTGTCCAGTCCCCTCGTATGGATGGCAATTCCCGCGGGCTTGTACTCGCAATACTGAGTCAGCTCTTCATGCTCGAGCCACTGTCGGGCCCGTTCCAGCCCTTTTCGCTGTTCTTGACGCAGATCAACTTTTTTGTACGTGCCATCGGGGACAAACCTTTCCAAACCGTGCGACCCCCAGATTTCAGGCGAGCGTTGAAGCCCAAGAATGGGGCGCAGGCCGTTGATCGGTCTACCGCTTATTATGACAAGCCTGGTGTGATCAAGTTCGAGAAACTTGTTCAGAATGACCCTAATGCCCTGATAAGGAACCGCTTCTTCTCGATTGAGTCGGAACGGAGCCAGAGTCCCGTCGTAATCGAGGAGCAGCGCTCGCTTGTCGGCGTGCTTAAGCCTTTTGAAAAAAGCGTCCAGATCGAAGAATGGCCCGACACTGTTCATGAGAATCTCTCCAAATAGGACACAATCTCTTATAACACAGTTTAGGCGCAATTATGCGATGCACTACTCGAGATGTGGGGCTTCGTGGCTTTTGCAGGGCATTACCGTATCCGACCCGCCTCCGAGATTCGTCTTATCCGATTTCGCAATTGTCTGCATGAGACAGGCGATGTGCCTCCGGGGCGAAGTCAGGTCGTGCAGTTCGTAGCGAAGGAGGGATGCCGCTGTTCGTCATTCTTGAATATGCGATTCAGAGACCCTATTGGTAAGGCCTGGAGCCGGTAGTGCGGCAGGAGAGGTGCCCTCGTCAAAATATGTGGAGTGGATTCTTGCCTCTGCATACATCCATCAGGGTAAATCGGCTTTCCGCAACACCTGCGAGAGTTCTTGTCTCAACCCTTCGGCCGACGAGGCAGCCTGTGCAAAGACCTCCTCGATCTTGCCAAAGTCAAGCATCCTGACGTCGCGAATCTGCGGCCAGATGTAGATGTCCGGTTTGAGTCGCTTCAATTTGTCGGAGAGCATCGTCGTCTGCATGATGTCGAAGGTTCCAAGCACTGACTCCAACGCATTTGGAATCTCGGGGCCGCTGGCAGACCGCACTCTGCTGACGTTCACTGCGATGATGAAATCCGCACGGTCTATAAGTAGGTCATAGGGCACCAGGTTGACGACTCCGCCATCGACCATAATTCTGCCCTCTACCGGAACCGGTGAGAAGACTCCGGGGACGGCCATGCTGGCCCTTATTGCCGGCAACAACTCGCCCTTCTCAAAGATGACTTCCTCTGCTGACCAATAGTCTGCCGCGACGACGAGCAGAGGAATTTCCAGATCTTCAAAGCTGCGCACCTTGATTTCACTGAGCATGAAATTCAGGATGCCTTCCGCATTTATTAGCCCGCTGCCCGAGAAGTCCGGCTTGAAAGCATAGACCCACTTAAGCAAATCTTCCCTCTTCTCCACAACGTCCCGCCACGTGTCATTACTTAGAATGAGGTGTCTTTCGATATCCTCGCGGATCTCCTTTGCGGACATTCCTGCCGCATACAGGGCACCGACAATTGCTCCCATGCTGGTGCCCGATATAACTGCGGGACGAATCTGCAAATCGTCGAGGACTTGAAGTATGGAGACATGGGCCAGCCCTCGTACCCCTCCGCCGCCCAGGGCGATACCCACTTTCATGGCTTAAACCTCCTTATACTAGCCCTCAGTCAAAGAAGTAAAATCGGGGAAACCCTTCTTGTAAGAAGTTCCTCCCCGAACCCCACCTCAAGAACTTTTAGCACTCGCCGGAACCACCATTTCCTGAAAGGAAATTAGGGGTTCCGGCAAATGATAGAAGTTTCTGGAAGGGGGTTTGGGGGGGGAACTCTTTACTAAAGAGGGTCCCTCCAATCTTACTTCTTTGAATACGCATTAGTATCATATCATGGATACTCCCGTTCATGTCGGAGAACAAGTCTCATCTGGTTAGTAGAGAGTGGATTCTTGAAGAATTTTGTGCATGGAGACGTTTTTTTCTTGCGAAGAGAGCATACGCTCTCTATAATAAGAATATGGAGATCACTGAAAAACAAAAAGAGATTTTACGGTTCATTGAGACCTTTCATTCAAAGGAAGGCGGGCCGCCATCCCTGAGGGAGATTTGCAGAGGGCTTGGACTGGCTTCTTCCGGGAGTCTGCTGAAGCCTCTCAGAGCACTTGAGGCAAAGGGTTACCTGGTAAGGAATCCGGGCAAGAATCGACGCTGGCAGTTGGCAAACAGGCAATCTTACGCAGCTGTCCCATTGGTCGGCGAGATTGCGGCCGGTTTTCCTATTCTGGCGCAGCAGAACGTAGAAGAGTATCTTCCTGTGGATCCTAGTCTCTTTGGAACGCACGAGGTATTTGCTCTTAGAGTTCGCGGAGATTCGATGAAGGATGAGTGCATCCGTGATGGTGATCTCGCCATCCTGAAGCCACAGGAGGACGCAGAAAGCGGTGAAATTGTTGCAGTCCTTGTACAAGGCGTTGAATCAGAAGCGACTCTCAAGACCTTGCGACGAAAAAATGGAGACATCGAGCTTCATCCTGCTAATCCTTCTTATCAAGTGCTCCGCTTTAGTGGTCCGGAAAGGGCTCAGGTTAAGATTCTCGGGAAATTAGTGGGAATTATCCGCCGACCTGGAGCTTAATTCTTACTTCACCAGAAAGTCCTGAAAATGGAAATGGATAGATTTGCCCATTTAGAGGTGCAAAGCAGCTTCAGCTTTCTTTGGGGCACCTTCACCCCCCAAGGGTTGATTCGAGAAGTGGCTGCTTTAGGCCAGAAAGCAGTGGCCATAACGGATGTCGGCCTTCATGGAGTAGTTCAGTTTTATAAGGAAGCCGTGAAGGCGGGAATCCAGCCAATAGTGGGGGCCAAGCTCTCTATTTGGGATGCTTCATATGTGACCCTTTTGGCAACTGATTTCAAAGGATACGGGAATCTGTGTCGTCTTTTATCGATTGCTATTGAAGGCGGGACAACTCCAACGAACCTGATAACCAAACAGGATTTGGCGCACTGGTCCAGGGGGCTGATCTGCCTGGCAGGGGGTAGGAAATCTCGCATCCGATCTGCCCTTACGGGGGGCAGGTCTGATGCGGCAAGAAAAGCCCTTCTGGAACTGAAGGAGGTGTTGCATAACCCGGAGCACTTGTTTTTGATTCTCCAGAACCACGGCAAATCAGAAGCCGAAGTTCAAGAGGCGTTGCAAGTCATGAAGTCCGCAACCGAACTGGCCTCCAGCCTGGAGATCCCTGTTGTTGCCACTAACGAAGTCACCTTCCTGCAATCTCAAGATTATGTTCTCCACCGCGCTCTCGTGGGGATACAGCGAGAGCATCACCATAGACCCGTGCATCCCTTGTCGAACGATACCTTTTTTCTGGCTTCAGGACAGGAGATGATGCAGAGGGTTCCCTATCCCGAGGCTATTCGGAATACCTCTCAGATCGCTGCCCTTTGCAGCCGGTTTTCGCTGCCAATCGGCATGCTACACCCTCCGTTATTTCTGCAAGCTGAGGAAGCTTCCCAAAAACTCACGAAGCTCTGTTTCAGGGAAGCCGCCAAATTATACAAACCGTTTCCCATACGATATCTGAGACAGCTCGACCATGAGATCGAAGTAATAAATCAACTCAAAATGGCAGATGTATTTCTTCTGTCCAGGATGGTCGTAGATTTTGCACGAGCAAAAGGAATCAGGAGCAGTATTAGAGGTTCGGCAGCAGGGAGCTTAGTGGTTCACCTTATACTCGGAGGAGTTGATCCGATAGAAAACCATCTGCTCTTTGAAAGATTCATGAACGAAGCCAGAGCAGATATGCCTGATATTGATATTGATTTCGATTCGGAACGCCGTGATGAGGTCCTCCGGTACCTGATGGAGCGTTTCCCCCGCCAGACTGCCATGGTAGGGACGATTCTCAGCTTCAAAGCCCGCAGCGCTGTAAGACTCACAGCGCGAGCTTTAGGGTATCCTTTGAATGAGATCGACCGCCTGGCATCTTGTTTGCCCTGGTCATTGCGGGGTGGGGATTTGAAAGCTGCTCTGGATGAATTGCCTGAGCTGAGAAACTCTCCTCTCAAGAAAGAGATTCCCCTTGTAGAACTCGCAGCCAAACTAGTTCGTCTCCCCTATCAGGGTTCGACACACTTGGGGGGCGTGTTGCTCACTCAAGGGGA
>JACRDE010000321.1 GCA_016212935.1 Desulfomonile tiedjei
GCCCAGTTCCTTGAGCTGCTCCGTACTCACCGGAGTGGGCGCTCCTGTCAAAGGGCACGTTGCTTTCTGAGTCTTGGGGAACGCAATAACGTCCCGAATAGATTCCGAGCCGGTCAGGATGGCCACCAAGCGATCCACACCGAAGGCTATTCCTCCGTGCGGCGGGGCTCCGAAGCGCAGCGCCTCCAGGAGAAAACCGAATTTCTCATTGGCCTGCTCAGGATCTATGCCAAGAGCGGAGAAAACCCGCTCCTGAACATCACTGCGGTATATTCTCATGCTTCCGCCACCCACTTCAGATCCGTTCAAAACCAGATCGTAGGCCCTGGCCCTGACTTTCAACGGTTCCGTCTCCAGGAGGTCCAGGTCTTCTTCCTTGGGTGAAGTGAACGGGTGATGCATAGCTTGATAGCGTTGATCTTCCTCGTCATATTCGAACATTGGGAATTCAGTGATCCACACGAAATTGAACTCACCCTTGGGAATTTCGTCCAGCTTTGCTGCAAGATGGTTACGAAGGTTCCCGAGCACGTCGTTCACAATTCGCGCAGAATCTGCTCCAAAAAGGATCACGTCTCCAGGAACAGCCTGAACCCTGTCATTGATCTGAAGGCGCTCGTCCAAGGACAGGAACTTGGCGATGGGCGACTGCCATTCCCCGTCCACTTTTATTCTCGTGTAAGCTACCCCTTTCCCTCCGTAAATAGCAGCGAAATCCCGCAAGTCGTCAAGATCCTTCCGGGAAAGTCTCTCACCTTTGTCAACCTTGACAGCCTTCACAATTCCGCCGTTTTCCAGCGCTGACTTGAACACCCCAAATCCGGTTTTGCGTACTACGTCACTTATGTCACACAATTCCATGCCGAAACGAACGTCCGGCTTGTCCAGTCCAAATCTTCGCATCGCCTCTTCATAAGTTAAGGCAGGAAACGGAAGGGCAAGGGGAATTTCGAGAATTTCTCGAAATACTTTTGCCATCATTCTTTCCACTATGTCAAAGAGGCATTTCTCCTCTATAAAAGAAGTCTCAACGTCAAGCTGGGTAAACTCCGGCTGACGGTCGGCCCGAAGGTCCTCGTCGCGGAAACACCTGACGATCTGGTAGTATCGCTCAAATCCCGCGACCATGAGAAGTTGCTTGAATATCTGCGGTGACTGGGGCAGTGCATAGAAATTGCCCGGCGTAATCCTGCTGGGCACCAGGTAATCCCTGGCACCTTCCGGAGTGCTCGTGGTGAGGAAAGGCGTCTCAATGTCAACAAAATCCTCATTGTTGAGGAATTCCCTAATCATCGAGATCATTCGATGCCTTACCAGCAGGTTGCGCCTTGCTGCCCCGCTTCTCCTCAAGTCCAGATAGCGGTACTTGTAACGCACGGCGTCTGTCGGCGGGACATCATCATCGAGCGGAAAAGGGGGAGAGTCCGAACGGCTGAGAACCTTGACGTGGTCCACGAATATTTCAATGGTCCCGGTGGGGAGGTCCGGATTCACCGATTCCGCAGGTCGCATCCTGACGAAACCCCTGGCAGCGACAACCCATTCCGGCCTTAGAACATGCGCCGCCGTATGCGACTTGGGCGAGAATTCAGGGTTGAACACCAACTGGACCGTGCCTCGCCTATCTCTGAGGTCTACGAAAATGACCCCGCCGTGATCGCGGCGCCGCAGAACCCAACCCATCACGATGACATCACTGTCCAGATCCTTTTCCGTTATATCATTTGACAGATGCGTTCTTTCCCATCCGTCCAGGGTGTCGGGTTTCAACGTTTGTCTCCTTGTAGGTAACATGCTATACCATCCATGCTGATCCGGAATTGATCACCGGTCTGCATATCCCGAACAGTAACTTCCTGCCGAGCCAGCTCATCATCTCCGATCATGAGGACATTCTTGGCCCTGACTTTGTCCGCGACTTTCATCTGGGCTTTCAGGCTCATGCCTGAATAGCGTGTTTCAGCGGAAAGCCCCTGGCGGCGAAGCGAGTTGACAATGCGAATCCCTGCTTCTCTGGCCTTTTCACCCAGGATTGCCACGTACACGTCGGTGCGACGAGCATAACTGGGGTCTTCTTCACGCATACCCATTGCCAGACGTTCCACGCCTATGGCGAAGCCAATTCCAGAAGCGTCCGGACCGCCCAATTCCTTGAGAAGAGTATCGTAACGTCCGCCGCCGCCGACGGCCTTGGATCGCCCGAGTTCCTCGTGGATTATCTCGAAGGCAGTGCGCGTGTAATAATCGAGACCGCGAACCATACGTGGTTCGACGCGAAACGGCACTTCCAAGAGGCTCAAGATTTCTTGCACCTTGTGGAAGTGTTCCTTACAGCCAGCGTCCAGACTATCGCTTATGACAGGGGCATCTTTCGCTATCTCTCTGCAGCGGTCCACTTTGCAGTCCAAAATGCGAAGGGGATTCAGGTCGTATCTTCTCCGGCAATCGGGGCACAGCTCGTCCAAATGCGGTTCGAGAAATCGCCTCAATTTGGCCCTGAAGTCGTCCCTGCATTGCTGGCAACCAACGGAATTGATCTCCATCATCAATCCGGACGCGCCGATGTTTGTCATTATTGCGTGGGCAGCGGTGATAGCTTCAGCGTCGGTGAACGGAGAGTCATCGCCCAGCACTTCGGCGTTTATCTGAAAAAACTGCCTGAATCTGCCCTTGGATGGCCGTTCACGCCTGAACATCGGGCCTATCGTGTACACTTTCAGAATGGGCTCACGCCTCAATAATGAATGCTCAACAACCGCTCTGAGGATTCCCGCCGTGGCTTCGGGTCTGAGGCTGAGGTGGTCTCCGCTACGATCCTCAAAAGTGTACATCTCTTTTTCAACAATATCGGTTACCTGCCCTATTCCACGCTCGAACAGCTCTGTGCGCTCCATCACAGGTGTGATAATCTCACGGAACCCGAATCGTTCAAGGGTTTCGCCAGCAGTTCGGATAATGAACCCCCATTTCGGGGTTTCATCCGGCAGGATGTCGTGGAATCCTTTTATGAGCCTGATCATGAATTCTGCCCTCTTTGGAACCGGGACGGGGAACCCGCCTGCAAGTAAATTGTTTATATTAAATACAATGTTATTCTCGGTCAAGTACGCTGAGGCAGAATTTGTCGGTTTTCCGTTGAAAATGTTTCAGATAAGGCTGACTCGGGATGCGTTCCAGGCAGGGATTCCGTTGTTATGTAGATAAGTTCTTTCTATTTAAGAGATCCTCTTTGGTGATCAGACCCTTTAGGTAGAGCTTCCTCATCAGACTCTGAAGCCCTTTCTGAGAAAGTTTGTACTTGCGCATCAATTCCCCGTCTGCCATGTCTTCGGAAAGATCTTTTAGCACCTCAGAGGCTTCTATCGTAAGTTTGCTGGTTCCCAAGCCTTCCAGTGCCACGGTGATCTCACAGGTTTCAATCCCCATACGCTTGGCCAAGTCCCTGCGAGTTATCAGCTTCTTGTGCAGCAGTTTCCTGTAAAGGCTTGCGAGCCCCTTCTTCGAGAGACCGTGTTTCCGCATGAGCTGCTTGTCGGTAAGATTGTTCCTGAGATCCAGAAGCAATTGCTTGGCGCTCACAACAGGCTTCTCAGGAATGCTCATGACGATGGTAATGTTTGAGACATCAATGAACGGTTCAATGCCGGGGGGCACATTGACAAAGCGGACGTTCAATCCACGTGCCTTGATGTCCTGGTAATACCGGGACAGATAAACTGTGAATTCTGAACAGACAGATCTCACCCCTTCGAAATCTATCAGAATTCCCTTTTCGGGATTAGTGCTCAACCATTCTACGGTCTTGTCCATGAATTCTTCGACGTGCTCTTCCTCTATGTTGGGCCGCTCAATCTTCATCCTGAAAAAATCGGGCTCCTCAACAAGAGAAAAGACTATTTCTTCGTCATAAACAAAAAATCTGTTGACCATTTCGCTCCTTCAGTCAACGGATGGCAAGGCACCTTGTGCGCGAAAATGCGGCAAGTTACGAAAAAGACCTCTGTCTCCCATTCCGGTACGCCTTCAAGTGAGTGGAATATGAAGATCCCTAAAGTTGCCAGTGCTGATAGGTCTCCTCGGATACGAAGGCCGCAGCCTGACTTCGCTTCAGAGATCCTCCCCGAACGGTAGTCCGCGAGGTTAGCTTTTCCGCGCATCGGTATGAGTCAGACATTTTCCATCAGCAACATACATTACGGCAAAAAGTAAGGGGCAGGCAAGCGTATTTTCCGGGAGGCTTCAACTTCGGTGCCTGGAATCGTGGTCCAACATTTGGAGAAAGCTGTGGCCCATCTGAGTTATGTGGGCCTACACGTTCATACCAGAACCCCTTGATACTGAGGAATATCCAAACTTGGCGTAAAGCCAACTTGCAGCAAGAAACAGTGAGATCGGCGGAAACCCTCTTCGGCAAGGGAGCTTTCGCTATTCTCTGCTGTTTCAATGCGAGCTGGAACAAGGCAGTTCGTCACCTTCTCAATCGGGCATGGTATCAGGAACCTGAAATCTGGAAACATCCCCATTCGGCCCTGCGGTTCGGCCAGAAAATACTGGGTCCAGAAATATCCTCTGTTATGAATATTTCCCTCTCGATCTTTGCCCCGATCTTTTTCACGAAGTCTCTAAAATCGCTAATTGTTATCCTGTGGATATCCGGAGAGTTGTACCAGGGGTCCGGATACGCGTCCGAGGTTGGTGTGCGTCCGGTGACCACATAGTCCAAGAGTATTCTCCAATGGCCGAAGTTCGGGAAGGCTATAATAGATTTAGACGCCACGCGCAGCATTTCCTTCACGAGCCGCTCAGGGTTGACGAGCTGCTGAAGAGTTCTGCTTAGAACAACGTATTCATAACTCAGATCCGGAAAGCCCTCCAATCCCTGATCCAGGTCCAGGGCCATGACCCTGACACCTCGCTCTATACATCTGATGACCTTGGCTTGGTCGAGCTCTACCCCGCAACCTTCAACATCCTTCTCGTCCCTGAGCCTTTGCAGGAGGGTCCCGGAACCGCACCCCAAGTCAAGCACGCGCGTGCCCGGGGTAATCAGGTCAATAATGATATTGAAACCTACTTCAAACTGATGGAACGGGGTTCGTGTTTGCGGCGCGCCGTTAGACACCTTCGAGAAACCCCCTGATGATCCGGGTCAGCATAGGAATGCCCGCGTTGACTAGAAAGGAATCATGGCCGTACGGGAGGTCCAGTTCCACGAAGGACACGTGCTTCTTCTCCGCTTGTAAGGCCCGGACTATCGCAAGAGACATGGATGTGGGGTAAAGCCAGTCGGAACTAAAAGACAGCACCAACATCTTGGCTTCTATATTCCGGAACACCGGCGTCAGGTCTCCGTCAGGGCCAGCCAGATCGAAGTAGTCTATCGCCTTGGTGATCATTATGTATGAGTCCTCGTCGAATCGGCGCATAAAACTGCTACCCTGGTGCTGAAGATATGATTCCACTTCGAATTCACCATCTTCCTTGCCGTTTTCTCCGAGGCTGTAGCTGTAGCCGTTCATGTCCTTTAGTCTGAGCTTGCGCCCGAACTTGGCCTCCATAGTTTCTTCGGAAAGGTACGTAATATGGCCGATCATACGAGCCACGGCGAGTCCTTTTCCTACTCTCTGGTAATCATACCCAGGCGAAGAATCATTGCATGCGCTCGCCGGGTCACAGTATATTGCGTTGCGCCCTACCCAGTTGAACGCTATTCCCTGGGGCGACAGTCTGCCAGTGGCAGCGATCACCACCGCTGATCTAACCATATCGGGATGCCGGACCGCCCATTCCAGGGCCTGCATGCCGCCCATTGATCCGCCTATGACGTTGTGAAGCTTCTCTATTCCCAGTTCCTTCACCAGCATGGCCTGCACATTCACCATGTCGCCTATGGTTATGAGCGGGAAAGAACGGCCGTAGGGCTTGCCTGTGGCCTCGCATATGCTCGGCGGACCCGTGGTTCCTTTGCATCCGCCAAGACAATTGGAGCTGATCACAAAGTACTTGTCAGTGTCTATCCCTTTACCGGGCCCAATCATTGCGTCCCACCAGCCGGCCCTGCCGTCCGCGTCAAGCCCCGCGGCGTGAGCGTCGCCGGACAGTGCATGCAGAATCAACACGGCGTTGTCCTTGCCCGGCGAGAGAGTGCCGTAAGTCTCGTACGCCACTCTCAGGGGGCCTAGAAACACCCCCGATTCTAGGACGATTCCCTCGAAATCGGCAAACTGGGTACTTACATGACCGTAGCTGCCGTCAGAATCCGCATACTCTTTCATTGGTTCAAACGCCATTGTGTGTGCCGTTCGGTTAATCACGACGCGGCTGCAGCCGTGTATCGCCGCGTTCGTCTTCAGGGGGCTACTTTTACTCGCCTCCACAACTGTATCACATTCTATAGCAATTCACTCTACAATCAAGGCTTCAAGTAAATCAATGCAACTTTCTTGACAGGCCCTGAAAAATCTTCATATTACACATTTTGTGCGCAGCACAATCAGCTAAGTCTTCAATTCGCTTGAAAAACGGGCATCTGTGGCTCTCGGCCGCAGAACTTCACAAGTGCATCCCTTAGCAAGTATTTTCTGCCATTGGCCGCTATTTCTCTCAGGAATTCACCCGCATCGCTCCTTTTGAACCATTCCTCACCGAAACGGGTTTCCAGAAAGTCCCGCAATGTCTCAGCCCCTGACCAGGCGGACAGGTAATCCAAAGCGTAGAAGTCCGATTCCATGTCGATCAGGTAACTTTCGGGCGCGTAGACAAATCCAGTGGCTTCCCTGAGCCTTCGACAATAAGGTTCCGGATTCTTGATTTCCCGGTTTTCATGAAGTTCCTTTTCGGCCAGAAATTTCCCCATGTAGCGACGGATGAGACACAACTTCTTCGTCTGGTACAAGTCACTCAGAGATTCCGCCTCGTCCGAATTCAGGCCGGCGATACCTGTCAACCAGGAGTGGTTTTCAACCAGGTTCATGAAAAGAAAAGCGAATGTCTCGTCGAGCGCGGACGACCTTCTCAGGCGTCTGTACTCAATAGGCAATGATGGATCGAAATGGCTCAGAAAAAAGGCATGCCCCGTTTCGTGCAAGAGAGTCTCAACGTCGATCAGTCCTCCCACAGGCTTCATAACCACGTAGACTTCTCCGGGCACCTGTACTCCCACGCACATCCCATCCGGGCTCTTCGCTGCGTAATCCGAAACGTCCATTATAACGTCCGGCCGTGCCGACAAATCAAATCCCAGTCCGGAGAAAGTGCGTTGAATGAGATCGCGGAGACCGCCTACAGGAAAATGGCTGTCAAAACGTCCGATTCTGAGCAGGTAAAGAGCGTGGTAGCGGCTCAGCTCCTCAAAAGGCCTACCGATTTTCTTTTCCACCCAGGGCCTGATGCGACGCAAATAAATGTCTCTCGTGTCGGTCAGGAATTTCTCGAAGCATTGCGATTGCTCTCCAAAAGAGACCTGCTTCTTTGCTTCTATGAATCTGGCGTAATTCTCGAATCCCAGACGTTCGGTAACAGTCCTGACAGTGAGTTCCAACATTGCCAGGAGCATAGGATTTATGATTCCCTTGAAGAAGATGCGATTCTCATTCTGCATTTCTTCGCGCTTCCGGAAATCGGTCTGGGTCTGCAGCCACGGTACTACCTCAGCTGCAGGGATTTTCTCTCCGTCGACGATCATTCGCCCGCGCTCCGTGTAAAAACGCAGCATGTCTCCAATGGATGAAGTCTGCTCTTCTATCATGAGGTCCATGCAGGCGAAGAGGGCTCGTTCTGCTTTTTCAGCTTCTTCAGGCGTGGCAGCCGAATTGGCGGACTTGCGTAGAAAAGCCAGGGTCCTCGGCCTTAAAGGAAGTGCATGAGATTCGAGAATATCCCCGGTGCTTGCGGCTGAAGGGGTCCCGAGGAGCTGGTCTACTGTCAGCCTACCCAATTCCCGATGTATGGCCTCAATTTCCTCAACGACGTTCTGAACAGTCAACTGTGTCACATTATTACCTTTAAGCTAATTCGGGCCGCCGCAAAGGCGAACCACCAGAATCCGCGGCCTGGATAAGGCGCACCCCGACACTCCGATCAGGGCAAATCGGGCCAGCGCTACAGACATTTTCCAAGCGGCGAAACGTGCTGATGTTTCCAGGAAATCGGGGTCAGGTAACGGACGCGCCTTTGAGCCGTCACAGGTTTTGTCGGCCCCCCGGCCGGTCAGCTATAGTACCGGCGTGTCGCTCCGTTGCAGTCGAAATTATCCCGGGAATCTGCAGATCACTCGATGCCACGTGAGATCCGGCCGCACGTTCGAACCGAATATTAGCTCAAACGGTGTGCCACCCGCAAGCAGCGGATTTCGGATCTCCAATTGCCTAAATTGAGTCGGCTCTGTTGCGAGACGCCAATTAGTAATTCTGAGCCCACTTGGAACGATGCCCGCCCTCGTTCCTTTGGCCGCCGTTGTTCCTACGATTGGGCCGGTTCGAGTTATTATTATTATTGTGACGATTGTTTTTGTTCATGAGGCAATCCCATGAACAGTAACCATACACCGAGTACGTCATGGTCTGATTCGCGGTGTATTCCTTTCCGCATGTTTTGCATCTTTCCAAAACATTTCCTCCTTGGCCCATGTAGGGCTTCTTCTGTCTTGAGTTATCCCTGTTAATCAAGTTTTTCTCCATTCGGGGGTGAAGATTCGGTCTATATTCGGTCAACACAATGTTGTCAACACTTTTCGTTGCCCCCCGTCTTACGCGTGCGACATCATCGGGTTACCGGCTTGGAAAAAGAGTCGGCAGATTACGTCCGGGGTCGATTTCATCGATCCTGGTGCTTGAATGTTCCAGGCGCCGAGTTTCGAGTGGGCCGCCAAGTCCCAAGTCAAGAGTTGCTCTGGTAGAGATCCGTCGCCCCTGTCTCGAAAACGAGCAGTCTGCGACGTAGAGGGTACGGCATTTGTTCACACACTCATCAATTGAGCAGCCGAGTCAGTCACAATTAAATCCTGAATCCATGTTTTCAAAGACTGGAGTCGGAGTCGCATACACTATCATTACCGCCGACCCCTTGGAGCGCGCCGGTAAAGCATCTGTAAAGTCGGCTTTCTCTCCTGTCTTGTCAGGACATCCGAGGTTTGTAAAAGTTCGATCCAGAAAGATAGGCAACGAAAAATTTCTTCGGGTTACGATGAACCTTCGTCCGAAAATTTTGGTTATTCGAACTGTACTGTCGGGGAATTCGGATCTAATCTATTCATTCCAATGGGAGATGCCTAGGCTGATTCCCAATGTAGTTCGTCTTAGAATGCCATTATTCATCCCTATGAGGCTTCTTATCACTTGCGGATGGACTTGTCAAATTTGTTGTGCCCGCCGAGGCAATTTTTTCGGCATTCGATTACTGACACGCCGATGGGCCGCAGTGGATAGTCTTTTAGCAGCTTCTCAGACTGAACGGAGCCAATTGGCACAACGCTTTTGTGTTAGCTGTCAGCCGCAAAATCAAGTCGTCGCAAGCACTGAAACGACTGGCCGATCCTTGCTATCATGGATAACTTCCGGTTCACGCCCCCGCGATGGAACGGACAAAGCCGTCCGACGGACATGTCATACTCCGTGTGACAAATCGGAAAGAGTCGCTAAGAAACAGTCCGGTTTCCAGGGGGCAGAATCCTGTGATGCGCGCTCAAATTGAATCAATCCTTCAGGTGCAAGCAACCGTTCGGTTACGAGTGGAGACGAGGCATTCCGGAGACATGTCATTGCGAGCGCAGCGAAGCAATCTAATCGTATAGCTAGGGAGATTGCTTCGTCGCTCCGCTTCTCGCAATGACAACCCAGATTAGTCGGTTCTCCCGAATGACTGAATGTTTTCAGGTGCAATTCTCTTTGACTTTTATAAACCGTGAGTTTATGTTATACGCCTGCATGATTATTATTGCGAAAGAATTGAGAGGCATGGCCTATCCACGAAACTTGCTGCTCGTATTGATCACTTCCATTTCCCTCGTTGGTTGCGGCACTACGAAGCTCTTGAAGGGTGGCATACACAGAAACCTTGACGAAGACCTCACTATCGTGAAATTGACGGAAAACCCTACCAGCTATTTGAACAAGGAAATAGTATTCTCCGTGCGGTATTACAAGAAGGAGGATCTTCCTTGCCCTCTGGGAGACGATTACATAAACATAAGCATTGCCGATCGGGTCAGTTACATTACCTTGAACAAGGTGTGGATCAAGAAGGGAAAAGCAGGTATTCTTGACAGTCTCAAGGAAATGGAAACCATAGTCATGAAAGCCAAGGTATTCAAAATTGACAAGGAAAGGGACCCGAACTTGGAAGCCCTTGAAATTGAAAAAGAATAGCGATGGTTTTACTCCCTTGAGAAACAGGCCCTGTCCCGGCCGGGCCTCCACCCCCAACCAAAGGCGATCGCAGAAATAGTTTGCGGACGCGCAGCATGAGCCGAAATGCACAAATCGGCTGAGGAGAGGTTCTTTGCATAAAATCCTGGTTACCAGCGCCCTGCCCTATGCAAATGGCGACATACACATCGGTCATCTCGTTGAATATATTCAGACTGACATTTACGTCCGCTTTCGCAAGCTACACGGTGAAGACGTGATTTATATGTGTGCATCGGACGCGCACGGCACGCCCATTGAGATTAACGCATCGAAGCGAGGCATTACCCCTAGACAACTGGTGGACGAATTCCACCAAAGGCACAGAGAGGATTTCGCGAGGTTCGAGATAGGATTCGACGAGTTCTACACTACGGATTCGCCCGAAAATCAAAGGCATTCCGAATCAATATTCTTCAGCGCCAAAAAAAAGGGACATATAACAACCCGGGATATAGAGCAATTCTATTGCGAATCCTGCGGTCGATTCTTGCCGGACAGATACATCAAAGGGACTTGCCCCAAGTGTCATGCTGAAGATCAGTACGGAGACGTATGCGAATCTTGCGGTGCCACTTACAGACCGACTGAACTTTCAAATGCGCGGTGCGCTATTTGCGGCGCAAGTCCTTCACTGCGAACCTCCAAGCACTTCTTCTTCCGGCTCAAGGATTTTGATGATTTTCTTCTTGAGTGGACTTCGGACGAAGATCGTCTGCAACCCGAGGTGCGGGCATTCGTGCGCACGTGGATAGATCAGGGACTTCAGGACTGGGACATCTCACGGGACGGGCCATATTTCGGATTCAAAATACCTGGAGAGGAAGACAAGTATTTTTACGTTTGGCTCGACGCTCCCATCGGATACATTGCAGCCACAGAACACTATTGTGCGTCCCACAAGGACCGAACAGCAGAGGAATATTGGCTGGATCACTCATCTGATGTGGAGATTCATCATTTCATAGGTAAAGACATCGCCTATTTTCACACGCTGTTTTGGCCGGCAATGCTTCTGGCAGGGGATTACAGGATACCCACCGCGGTCCATGTGCATGGTTTCCTGACCGTAGATTCCCGGAAGATGTCAAAGAGCCGGGGGACTTTCATCACGGCCCGATTGTTTGCGGATCACTTGAGTCCGTGGTATTTGA
>JACRDE010000318.1 GCA_016212935.1 Desulfomonile tiedjei
CACTTTCCTGGTCACTGGGGAGGTTGTAGGGCAGAGGCCCATGTCTCAGAGAAGACACACACTGAGGCTAATAGAAAAGCAGGCCGAATGTCAGGGAATTGTCTTGAGACCCCTTTCTGCAAAGGTCTTACCTCCCACCGGCCCTGAGGATGCAGATGTAGTGGACAGAGACCTCCTCTTGGATGTGGCAGGCAGGGGAAGAAAGGTCCAGTTGGCTCTCGCGAGCAAACTCAACCTCACGGGTTTTTCCGCCCCTGCTGGCGGGTGCTTGCTCACGGATAAGAATTTCTCCCGAAGAGTCAGGGACCTGCTGCAGCATTCGGATGATCTCTCACATGAGGACCTTGAGGCACTCCGGATCGGACGTCACTACAGGATAAGGCCAGGACTGAAGGTAATCGTGGGCCGCAGAGAATCTGAGAATGACAGACTGGAATCTTTGTCGTCAGGAAAGGTCCTGTTTTCGCCTTCAGATTTTCCAGGCCCGGTGATCCTCGTGGTGGGGAAGCCGGATTCTGAGGAGCTGGAATTAATCGGCGGGCTGATCAGGCGGTACTCAAAACAAACGTATAGGGAGGGAAAGATCAGCGTACATGATCCCGAGACCGGCACGCAAATTGTTCAAGCAACCGGAGTGCCCTCGGACGACTGGCTCACGCAACATCTGATCTGATATCCACGCGCATGGCAAAACGAGCCACGGTCAATTACGAAAACGTCGGCAGGATCGGTAGGTTGCGGGCCATTCAAGTCCTTCTCACGGGAATGTCCAATCAAGCGGGTAACAAGGGGAGACGCCGTTTGCGGGAGGCCCCAGAAACCAAGTCAGGCTATGTCATTCGCGCCGCAGGAGATTCTCCGGCGAATGCTAGAAGTTCTTGAGGCGGGGTTCGGGGAGGAACTTCTTTCAAGAAGGTCCTCCCCGATTCTTCCTTGTTTAAATGCGAACTGGTATGAGGAATGTAAACGTCTCCGATTAGGCAGGCAGTGTCAAAAGAAGTTTCATTCGTAGTACTGCAAGTTGGTAACAAAAGCGGAATTGATTGATCGTGCTTTTCAATGGCGAAAGGAGCTGAATGTGAAGTGTCCCCACTGCAGTCGAAATTTTGAGTCGGTGGAAGATCAAAGGTTCTGTCCGCTGTGCGGTGGAAGTTTGGATTTGACAGCCGGCGAAGTATCCGAACAGTCGAAACATGAGACACACGGTCAAGAGCCTCCCTTGGCAGCTCCTGGAACGAGAATCGAATACTGTCCCTGGGAAGACCAGGAGAGTCTCGGATTACTGCAGGCACTCATTCGAACATTGAAGGAGAGCATGCTTTCCCCTACGGCATTTTTCAAAAAAATGCCCTTGAACGCCGGGTTCCTATTGCCCTTGCTCTTCGCAGTGATTGTGGAGACCACTGGATCAATGGCCGCGTACCTGTGGTCGATGACTGTTGGGGGTAATGTGCTGTCCGAGTTTGCCGGCCGAAATGCGGTATGGTTCGCGTTGCTGATTCCGCTTCTGGTCTTCCTGGGCATATTCATTTGGGGCGTATTGCTTCATGTTTCCCTCTTTTTGGTAGGAGGGGCTAAAGAAGACTTCGAGGCAACTTTCCGAGTGGTCTGTTATACGTCAGGGCCGGAATTGCTTGGCATTATACCGGTTTTCGGTGGAATTGCATCGCTTGTCTGGAAGCTATGCATTACCGTGGTGGGGGTACGCGAAGTGCATGGTATATCCAACGCAAGGGCTATCGCTGCCCTTGTGCTTCCGGGGATACTGTGCTGCGGTCTGGGCCTGGTCGGGATAGTGTCGGTCAACTTGCTAACGGGCGCGCCTTGAGCCTGGAAAGAAGCAATGTCATAACTATAGCGAATACCAATGCGCTTTCAAGGCAGTAAGATCTGGGGAAACACTTCTTACAAGAAGGGTTTCTCCGATTTTGGTTCTTTAAATGCGAATTCCTATGAAAACTGCTTGATGGGGACCGGCGAGATGCCGGTCCTACTGATACGTTTTCATGTTTCGTTGTGGCGCTTTCCGCCATGGGAGTTAGTATGATATTCTTTTTCTTTGGGGGCATGGTAGATACTCCTTAAACGATGTGGTTGTCATTCAAAAAGAGAATATCACGGTCCCTGCCCTAACTAGATCATCCTTTCAACAAACACAGATCTGGCAACACGATGGGTGAGGTTTGGAGGGGGAGATGAGTCTACCCCTCCATGAAACCAAAATCAAAACGACTCGGGACAAACCCAAACTATCCCAGGGCGAAGCCAGGGACGTCTCACTCAAGGATTTTCATTTTTGGTTGTGGCGCTTTCCGCCATGGAAGTTCGCATATCAAGTGCCCGTTGAAGCTTCCGTACGGAGGGCCTCTTCCGTCTTCAGTCCTGGACTTGCTTTTCATCGGTTGCTATCCTATAGTCTCCGTGCTCCGGTCGGCCTGAATTGTTTGCCGGGGCGTCAACCGGATTGTAATGCCGTTCCATCCAACGGCCTTTTACGCAAATTCCCTTAAGAGGTTGCACAATGAGACGAATAGGTCTTCTTCTGGTGGTCTTGGCACTCGCTAGCGCCCCGGCTTTCGCTCAGGAAACCCAGGCAACAGACGTTCTGGCCACTGTAGGAAATCACAAAATAACGCGAGAAATGCTCGACCACATCATATCTACTATCCCGGAGGAAAACCGGGTGCCGTTCCTCACTCCTGACGGCAGAAAAAAAATCCTTGATGAAGTGGTGGCGTTCATGCTCTTAGCGGAAGCAGCCAAAACGGAAGGACTCGACAAGGACCCTGCAATAAAGGCCCGACTGGAATACGCTCAGACCGAATACCTTGCAAGAGAGCACTTTCGCCGACACCTCGCCAAGAGCCCTCAAATGACTGAACAAGAGCTTGAAGCCTATTACAAGGAACATATCTCCGAATTCAAACCGCCTGAGGAAATCCAGGCCCGGCACATTCTCGTGAAGACCGAGTCAGAGGCCAACAAAGTCCTTGAACAGGCGAAATCCGGAAAGGATTTTTCCGAACTGGCGAAGAAGTATTCAATCGATCCCGCAGGTCAAAGAGGAGGAAAACTCGAACTGCAGGACGGCCGTGACTGGCTTCCGAGGGGGACTTTTGAAAAATCCTTCGAGCACGTGTTGTTCAAACTCCCAAAAGGGGAAGTGGGCGGTCCGGTCAAGACTCAGTTTGGATGGCATATCCTTAAGGCAGACGATCGCAGGGCTCCGGAAACCGTCTCATTTGTACAGGTCAGGGCCATGATCAAGAATCGGCTACAGGACCAGAAGAATGCCCAATTACACAATCAATTGACCGAGCAGGCCAAGAAAACCATTCCAGTGACAATCAAGTAGTGGGTTTTGGAATCTTCCAGGGGAATCTCATGCTAGGAATTGCCGAACTGCCCTCCAAGCGTCTCAGTCTGTTTGCGGTGGTGTTCGCATGGCTGCTCCTTTGTGGTGGTCCGCAGAGCGGTTTCTCGGCTTCAGAATCCTCAACACCTGCCAATGACATCAATCTGAATGCTTCAGATCAGGGAGAAGCAAATGCTTCCCGCCTCTTCGAGGCCGTCTCCGGCTATCTTGACGGATACCGCAGGCCTTCCGCAGCCAAAGTAACGCTGAATCCCGGCATGCAGCGGCGGGAATCGCCTGCCCGACCTGAGGACCGCACAGAAGACTTGCTCAAGGCCGAGGCAGACCACAAGCTTGCCGGATTGCGAATTCAAAGGCGCGAGTGGGATCTCGCAACGATCTCGCTGGAAAGAGCCCTGCATAATTCTATAGTTGCTTCGTCTCCGGACGAAAAAGAGAAGCTCCGGCAATTGCTCCAGGAAACCAAGCGTAACGGAGCGGCAACGGCTGAAAAGTCCCCATCTTCCGGCGAAATGGTGAATTCCCAGGGAATGCGAATGATACTGATTCAACCGGGAGTTTTCACTATGGGTACTTCGGCTGGGGAACTTCGCCGCATTCAGAACGAGTGGTCCGTGGAAGAAACCCTGATCCAGCCGGAGACTCCGGCGCACAAGGTTCGCATTACCAGACCTTTCCTCATTGGCAAGTATGCGGTGACAGTCGGGGAGTTCAAGAAATTCGTAAGCGAAACCGGTTACCGGACAGTAGCGGAAAAACAGGGGTGGGGATGGGCTTACGATGACTCGACCAAGAACTGGGTGAAAAAAAACGGGGCGTCCTGGAAGAATCCTGGCACGCAGACAGCGGACGATTATCCTGTGACACTGGTCTGCCATTCGGATGCAGAAGCCTTCTGCGAATGGTTGAGCAAGCGTGACGGTCGCCCGTATTTTCTTCCCACTGAAGCTCAGTGGGAGTACGCTGCAAGAGGCGGCCAGCAAGGTGAACGGTTCCCCTGGGGAAGCGAATACCCCGACGGCAAGAAGCTCAACATCGCCGATCGCAAATCTCCTGTTCCGTGGGCCGATCGCACCCTTGACGATGGTTACGGCGGAGTGTCCCCTGTAGGAAATTACCAGCCAAACGGCTTCTGGCTTTACGACATTACAGGTAACGTGTGGCAACCATGCTCGGATTACTTCGATCCGAAGACCTACGAATCAAGGGCCTCCCAGACAGTCGCGGATCCGACCGGGCCGGCTGCTGGAAAGACCAAGGTCGTCAGAGGAGGAAACTGGGCATTTGACGCGGGCATAGCAAGAACTGCCTTCCGCTTCGGGGTGGACCCGGATCTGTGCACGGATATGTCCGGGATACGGGTAACAGCTGCCGTACTACCCGGAGAAGAATCTGCCTCAAAACACTCTGATCAAAACTCCCTGGGCAATGAAAGCCTGGCTCGGCTTCTTGACCGGGTCAAAGGACTCGTGGCAAGCGGTAAAAGGCTTGAGGCACGTAAGATAGTTGAAGAGTTCGCGGCCAAAGGCTCGGGTCAGAAAAGCGCCATTGAGAACCCCGCTTCATTTGCCAAGAACGTGTTGGATACGGTTATCGATGTTAGCGAGGACAAGGGGGCTCAGTCATTCAAGAATTCCGCCGGCATGACCATGGTCCGCATTCCAGCGGGCAGTTTTGTGATGGGAAGCTCTGAAAGCGATGTTGCCTGGGCTATGGGCACGCTCGCACAGGGACAGCCGGTTTCCCTGGAAAACGAATACCCTTTCCACAAGGTTCGCATTTCCCGGCCATTCTACATTTCTTCCTCAGAGGTCACAGTGCGGCAATTCCGCGCTTTCGTGGATGATACCGGCTACGTGACCGACGCAGAAGACGCTAAGGGCGGCCAGAGCTTCAACGCCCAGAACCGGCGTTTTGAACGTAAAGACGGTACGTCGTGGAAGAATCCAGGTTGGAACATAACCCAGGATCAACCAGCGGTTATGATATCTTACAACGACGCACAGGCGTTCGTGGAATGGCTTTCTGCCAAGGAAA
>JACRDE010000319.1 GCA_016212935.1 Desulfomonile tiedjei
AGACTATGGATTCTCCGGGTCGCTTGCGAATACTTTCATGGAGTCCGATGTATGGGACCATGCGATTTCCAATTACGGCATAGACATATGGATGACCACTACTTCAATGCGCAGTCGCGTGGCGGTGGTACAGTCATTCATGGGAAGACCCAAAGTCCACAAGGCCAAGGACCCTCTCGATAATGCTGAGGCCCTGTTTCCGGATGTCGTAACAACGATATTCGAGCTCATGTGCCGTTACGAGTCTTTTTGGAAGGATGTCAAATGGAGCAGGCCCACTGCGGTTTACGGCTTCGGCATGGGTGACGTGGAGGTTCCGCCGTCAGTGGATGTGGATACCAAGATGCTTGCGGAAAAGTTCATCAACGGGGTGACTGAACGACTCGATCAGTACAGGGCCATTCTAACGGATCAAAATATGAACAAACTGCAGGAAGTGGCCGAGCTGTCTCCTGAATGCTTCGAGTTTCCCACAGGCCTTTGGGCAAAGATACTTTTTGATTTTGCTTTCGCCTATAAGAACAGCACCATTCCTCGCGAGGAGCTCATCCCTGCTCTCAACCCTCTGTTTTACGGCAAGATTATGTCCTTCGTGCTGGAAACTCAGGCCATGAATACTCAGCAGGTGGAGGAGTTTATCGAAGACCAGTGTCTGCAATTCGAAAAAGCCAAACCTTATCTCGTGGAACGCTGGTTTACGTCATGATGGGAAGATCCATGGCTAAAGGAGCCTCAAATGGCAAAGATACTTATCGTGGATGACGAAGAAGGCATTCGAATGCTTTATTCCATGGAACTTCAGGATGAGGGATACGATGTGGTCACTCTTCCTGACGGAAAGGACCTCATTGCGGTCGTGGACAAAGAGATGCCCGACTGCATAATCCTAGACATTAAGATGAGAGAATATAACGGTCTTGATCTGCTGCAGCAGATACGCAAACGACATTATGATTTACCGGTGATTCTGAATTCAGCCTATTCGAGCTTCAAAGTGGACCTCAAGGCCGTGGCGGCAGATTATTACGTTGTGAAGAGTTCGGATTTGAGCGAACTCAAGGAGAAATTGAAAGTAGCTCTGGAGACGAAAATACCCTTATCTGAATGAGAGCGTTCATATTTACCAGGATCGATCGGATTGAGTTGACCACATATCTGTACTAGGCCCATCGAGCCCTTGAACTTGACGTGCCGGAGCGAATGCACTTTTCTTGAGAGTTTGTTTTTCCCCACAAATTGCCTCAGTTGCCCGTCTTCAAGTGAAACGCTCTCTAGTGGGACGGTTGGCTGGCTGAATGGTGATGGGTTTGGCACTTATTAGTATGGAAAACCTCGCAAAAGTCTATTTGGCCGGTACTGTAGAAGTTCCAGCGCTCATAGACGTAAACCTGGTGATCGAGTCAGGCGAGTTTCTTTCAATAATGGGGCCGTCAGGCTCAGGTAAGTCGACCCTCATGAACATATTGGGTTGCCTGGACGTGCCTACTTCAGGCAGTTATTTCATAGATGGACAGGACGTTTCCCAGTTGGCGATGGATCAGAGGGCAGACCTGAGGAACCGTAAGATAGGGTTTGTTTTTCAGGGTTTCAATCTGCTTCCGAGGATCGACGCCGTTCACAACGTGGAGCTACCCTTGATTTATGGCCGCGTGAAAACCGCTCAACGCAGAACTTCGGCCATGGAGGCTCTGGAGCTCGTGGGGCTTACCGACAGGGCCCACCACCTTCCGTCTCAGCTGTCAGGCGGACAGCAACAAAGGGTGGCCATAGCCAGGGCTCTAGTAAATAATCCAGATATCATTCTCGCTGACGAGCCTACCGGAAATCTGGACACTCGCACCAGCAATGAAATAATGTCCGTTTTTGATACGTTGAATCGGCAACGCAAAATCACATTCATTCTCGTCACTCACGATCCTGAAGTGGGAGCGCTCACCGACAGGCGGATACTTATTCGGGACGGAAGAATCGAGGGCGATGACCGAAAGCCACGAACCTGTATTGATACGCTTCTGAGGCCCGATCGCAATTAGGGAGATGACGACCCCATGGAGATTGACACTAATTCAAGGCTTTGCTAGATTTCAGAGCTTAATTTATTCTTCAACGAGGTAAATCAGTCATGGCGGATACCGAAGGATTGGTAGAAGCAAGAAATGTGAAAATCTCCGGTAAAAGTGGGGCCGCCGATTTTCATATTAAAGGGAGTTCCCACCTGGACTGGGGAATGAAGAACCGCATGTCCCGCATAATCAAAGCCGATACGGGACGCACGGTGATGTTAGCGGTCGACCACGGGTATTTCCAGGGGCCGACATCCGGCCTGGAGATTATGGAAGACACCCTCGCCCCCCTGCTGCCTCACGCTGATTGTCTCATGCTGACAAGAGGCATTCTGCGGTCATCCGTTCCGCCCGGGTGCGAGACCCCCATTGTGATGCGTGTTTCTGGCGGCCAAAGCGTGCTTACCGAGCTTTCCAACGAGACACTCACCGTTTCCGTTGACGACTGCATACGCCTGAACGTCTCTGGCATGGCGTTTTCCATTTACGTGGGGGCGACCCACGAACACCAGACGCTGGCTGCTTTCGCGGATTTGATCGACGCCGGATACTCCGCGGGGATCCCAGTCCTTGCCGTTACCGCAGTGGGCCGGGACATGGCTCGGGACGCCAGATATCTTTCGCTTTCTTCTCGCATGGCAGCAGAAATGGGCGCGAATATCGTGAAAACATACTATTGCGAGAATTTCGAGCGTGTCACAGGCACGTGCCCTGTTCCCATCGTTATGGCAGGAGGGAAGAAAATCCCCGAGCTCGAGGCTCTCACCATGGCTTACAACGCCGTGACCGAAGGCGCTGTTGGGGTTGATATGGGCCGCAACATCTTCCAGTCGGACTGCCCGGTGGGGATGATCAAAGCCGTGCACGCAGTGGTCCACTATAACGAGAAGCCCCAGGCTGCACTAAAAATCTACCAGGACGAAAAAAAGTCTTCGTAAATATCCACCGGAAATCAATGTCGGTGCAAATAGAAATTGAATGGGGCGACTCCTCATATCGAGGAGCTTTCCCCCCTTAATCTTAATATCTTCACGGAGTTCGCATGCGGGTCGCAATGTATTACAGCAACAAGGACGTCAGGCTTGAGGAAT
>JACRDE010000316.1 GCA_016212935.1 Desulfomonile tiedjei
ATTCTGACCAGTGCCGAGTGATGGCACTGCCAAGCTGGGCTAACTCTCGCAAATATGTGAAGAGGCTGAGGGCTCTGTGTTTTGTGATTTCCTCGTTAGAATCCATTCCAGCCTCCCGGACGGTAGCCGTGGAATCTACTTATCAGAGGGTTGGGGGAAAAACGGGGGAATAAGGGACCCCCGCCCAATTCTTTGGGGTCATGGGCCATCGTATAAGAAACGTCGCTTGTATCATGGTCTTTATCACATTCTCCAGGACTGGGCAATCGAAAACATCTGAATTTCGCGTTGTTATCTGAGGGCGGTCATCCGAAAGGAGGATGTCTGGTTGAATCAGTAGGGGGTCCGACCAAGGAAGTGCATATCACGTATTTGATATTAGATAACAAAATACCTCACGACAAAAATCTTGCTGCCAATTAAAAAAAAGAATTGACACGTGAACAGCCCACGTGTATATCATAACTGAACAACAAGGAATCATCTTTGCCCGAGGGTCTCGGACCTGACCTCTACGGAAGGGCTTGAGGAAGAAAAGGAGTACCCCCCTGCATGACTGAAAAGAATTTCTCCGAGGAAGTCCGTTACCTGTTGAACCGCAAACTGAGGGACGTATCAGACAGGCGTAAGGCGGAACTCTTTGGCGTAAGTCCTGCTTCTATCGGGAACTACAAAGACCCGGAAGGTGAAAGGACGCCTCGGGGACCCAAGGCCAAGCTCTTCAAAGAAGCGATTGCGTTTACCAACGAGTGGGGTGACCAGCGTTGGGGCGGCGACCCAATGTGGGAGTTTCTCTGCGAATCCGACTGCCTAGAGCTCTGGGATCGTCTCAGGGAGCACATCGAAAGCATTCGAGCTCAGGAGCACGGACACGAGGTTGACGACTTGCACGAGCGAGTATTTGAGGGTCTCACCAATGACGCTCTCGGCAGGATGGAATCTTTCGTCCTGCAAATGCATGAGGATGAGCACGCCGTAAACCTAGAAATTCTTCAGCGACAGGTTGAGCGAGAGGAAGAGGCTTTATGGCTAAAATACAAAGACTATCAGTTGGTTGACCACGCAATGCAGAGCGGAGAGATAGAGGATGACTACAAGCGAAGAGAGCAGATCTCCGCCAGAGCACAAGACTTTTACGCTCTGATCGAAGAGCAACTCAGGGGTGAATTCGAGGCTGTCGCTGCCGGGACCATCCGGGCGATGGTGTCTGCCCTGAAGCAGGTCTTGTGGGATGGGAGAAAGGATAGCAGGGCTCAATTCGAAGACCGTGTGGAACTGCTGATTCGAGCATTGGAAGAGGGGCACAGCGTTGGCTGATCACGCTTCTGGTCCTTAACGATAGCGTTGGATTCCGCAAACCGCCTCTCCGGGGTGCTCTGCAAATTGGAGCAGATGCGTCACGTACAGGCACCAGACCATAAGGAGGTGAATATAGGAATATTTCTCAAATCGTTACGACATCGAAGGCCAAAAAACGAAAACCCACGCCAATCTGCCGCTAAACAGGATCGTGCGTGGGCTCGTTCGATGAACTGAAGACTAACCCCAGGATCGGAGTTCCTTCAGCTCTGCGGATAATCGTATTGTACCATTCGTGACCGGATTTGCAAGCCCTTTCGATACCGGTTACGAGGTGCGCCCGTCTACGTTATCCCTCCTGATAGAGCTCCCCTTCCACCAAACTCTGAGCCTGAAGCCCTGCCCAGGGCAAAACTCGGAAAGAAAGACAAGACCATGAAGGAAAAGACAGTGGAAAAGGAAGTTCTGGAGTCAGCTAAGCCGGTGCTCGCTCCCGGCAACGAGGAAGCGACCTTCGAGGACCTGGCCGAGGACGTAAGCAACAGTGCCGTTACAGAAAAGCGGCCAGCGGTTAAGGATTCCAATGGTCAGTCCGAATGGCTCCCCGGATCTACGGACGCATTGGTGCACCAAATCAACGACATCGCCGTCAAGACTGTGGAAACAGGTCTTGAGTCTATGGGCGAACTTTGTCTTCGGGTGGTTTTCAAATATAACCTTGATGCCGCCAGTAGTAGAAATTCCCGGAAAAAGGAGTCTTTTAGCGAAATTTGCGATCACCCCGACCTCCTGGTTGACCCCCGGCGGCTCGGAGAAGCAGTGAAAGCCGCTGCTCTGAGCCATGTTCTGCAAGAGCGGGGCTTGGAACTCAACAACCTTTCTTTCACCCACAAGCTGCATCTCTCACGAATCCCGAATCAGGAACAGCGCATCGCGCTGGCCGTGGAAGTGAATGAGAAAGGCTACTCCGTTGCGCAACTGAAGGTACTCATTGCCCAGGCTCTGCCCAAGGGCAAAGGCGGGATTGGTAAGGCCATTATTAGAGCCATCTCCAAACCCAATGAAACCCGTAACAACCCTGATCACATGGGAATCCTACAGGATTCCAGGCAGTTGTCCAAACACTTAAGCAAGGCGGATCGTATAGATCTCCGTGTCAAGAGTGCACGGGCACGCCAGGATTTCCTTGAATACTGCGAGTTCTTACAGCAGGTGGAAAACTCACTGTTTGACATTGAAGTGTCCGAACGTGGGTTGCCGGAAGAATCGTCTGAGGGTGACTCCGATGACGACGGCTAGTTTTTTTACTCCCCGGTCGAACGGGGAGTACCGGGGCACCCTCACACGGGGGTGTCCCCTACAACAACGATCCGAATATCAGTCTACCTACCGATCTTGTGAGCCTTATGGTTAACGAGGTTACACGATGAGGATATGCGGGGGCTCCAAATACAAACAGATTGTACAAACGGGTTCCATCCCATCATAAAGGATTATGTCATGAAAATCGAAGCGATGCGAAAATGTCTTGAGTCTATTCAGTTTCCACAATTTGCTGACTTGATCGACTCCTTAGCTGATAGGTGCCTACGTTTTGACACAACCCCAATGGACGAACGCGAGATTCCGTTGGGCACTTCAAAACTGGGCGGCAATCCCGATTTACCTGATAGCCTGGAATGGCCCTCATTCAATGACAGACGGCTGGATTTTCTCCTTCAGCTAGACTTGAGTGAGCTGAGTGGCCATCCTCACTGCGGCGACCTTCCTGAATCCGGTCTGCTGTACTTCTTCTATGACGACCACGAACAGAAATGGGGATTTGATCCTGGAGACAAAGGAACGTGGCAGGTTATCTTTCAGCCGTTTCCAGGCGGTAACCTGGCACGCCGCTCCCGTCATGATGGGACTCTAGGCAATCCAAGTTTCAGACCATGCCAGTTGTCATTCTACGAAGCCCTTGCGCCAGGTTGGGAGGACATCCCCATGATTCACGAGATGATGAATGCTTACGAGGCTGATGTCTACTATTCCCACATCTTTGAACTGGAAAAGTACGAAGGCCATCAAATTCTGGGTCATCCAGCTGGCATTCAAAGCGACGAGCAGGGAATGCAGCAAAAATGCCAATTCGTGTCAAACGGCATATACATGGGAGGGAGCGGTGGTCCACCTTTTGACGAAGCGAAAGCCAAAGAATTGGAACCCGAAGCAACGCAGTGGACTTTGTTGCTCCAGCTGGACACTGATAAGAATGCAGGAATGAAATGGGGCGACCGAGGGCGGCTGTATTTTTGGATTCGCAAAGAGGACCTTCAGCGTCGTGACTTTGACAGGGTATGGATGATTCTGGAATGCTATTAATACAGCGCTTGTTCATGTAAGCAGCAGCACGTTGCTGCAATTCCAAGAGGACGGGGGGAAACTCCCGTCCACATATCTCTGCACACTCTTTCTTATCACCCAGTCCTATCGCCTGCGCTTATCCATAACTCAAATTGTCGGCCGTTGTCGCCGCCGAGCTATGATCCTATCCCTAAATCTGGAGGCAGCCCCGAACATTCAATAACCCAGGATACTTCTTGAAAAGAACCAAGAAGCCTCCGAAAGAGTATAGGGGGGCCTTAAGGGTAGCTCAAAAGCCGTTCTGTCCCATAGCCCGCATTCCGAACACCGCAGAGATGTCGAAAAAGAGACCGCTGGTAGCGGTCAATTGAATTGAAGGGCGAGCATCCTGGGCCTACTGGTCGTCATCTTCAGAGTTGTTCCCATGCTCTCTTTCGAGCAAAAGCCCTTCCTTGCATAGGTCCTGTTCCAGTTTGGCCTCGGCAGCTTCCATTCTTTCTGCCGCTGTTCGCAGGATAGCTTCCGTCCGTTGTCCTGATTCGTTGATTCTTCTCAGTAGCCCGCCCATTCTCATTGCTCTGGCTTTAAACATATTGGCGGTTTCGTCCAGGAATCTTCCGATTACTCCCGAGTTGGGAGGCAGTATAGTCACTTCGCTGGACGGCTCAAACGGAACCAGTTCCGCTGGTTTGTAGCTGGTTTCTTTGTTTCTCGGCATTGTGGTATTTCCTCTCTACCAATCGTTGCAGTGTCGTTGATAAGCACACGAGGCACACAGGTAACTCTGATTCGGATAGAATATGGAGGACTGGATCGCCCGCCATACTCTGGTTGTGGTCTTTAGGAACCTCTTGCGGTCATTGTCGTTGATGGCTACAGGACAACTCACCAGCTCGGGCTTAGCTGTCTTGAGCAGATAATCGTACCTGTACTGAAGCTCGTTCGGGTCATAGCCTAAGTCCATCGCAGCTAAGCTGTAGGCCACGAGCTGCATGGCGTTTACGTCGCCGTTGGGTTTACGTGCAGCTGTCTTATAATCCACCAGCACGGTCGATCCGTTCTTGAGTATAGCGTCCACATAGCCCATCAATGGCGGCATATCTTTCGGGCAATCTTCGGAAATGGCGGTGAGATCCAGCGTAAACGCCTCTTCAACAGCAATTACCTCAATGTCCGGGTCATGCTGTTCGGTAAAGACCGTGAAGACCTGCTTCGCTGTGTTGAACAGAGATTCCTCGCTCTCTCTTTTGGAGTAGCGAACGGGCGGCCCGTCGAATCTCCTCCATTCCTCACGGTAGATGTCGATCAGTTGATCAGAACGAAGAGAATCGGCTTCAAGCGAACTTTGCAGAAACGCCTGTATGCAAGAGTGGACAGAGCGTCCAAAGTGCAGGGCCGACGGAGTGAAGTCGGGCACCAGTCCATCGATGTATGAGAAACGATACTTGAGCGGGCAGTTCATGTAGGTGTTGATCTGCGAATAGCTCAGATGCGGCTCTTCTTTTGTCATGGCGTAGTTCTCCTTTCAGGGGGAGGCGCAGAACGAACCAATCCTGTCCTCCCCGAGTTTGCAGATGTTTGTCCTGTCTTTGTTTGTTGGGTTTACGCAGCCACTTCGGTCTGCAAAGAGCTGATGAGCTGCGAGGCGGATTCTCTGGTGAGGTCTTGGAAGGTTGAGGCATTGAGGGGGCTAAGTACAGAGGCGATGTCCTCTTCGGTGTAGCGGGCCTTCTTCGTCAAGGCCCAGAGCGCCCGCAGTTGGGCCGAAGTCACACGACCATTGCCGCAATGTTGCGGTTTTGATTCTTCTCTACCCGCAGCGCAACTTTGCGGAACGGGGAACGCCTTTGCAGGCTCTTTGTTAAGGGTCTGCTCTCTTTCGGGCTCTGAGACAACCACATGGGAAACTTCCTCGGCTCCCGTGTATTCCACTCCGATCCCACCGAAGCGGAGGGCTCTCGCTATAGCTCTCGTTTCAGCCAACTCAACCAGGGAATCTGCCAGTTTTGCATCCCGTTGGCCTGATGCTGTGCCAGTGCCGTTGAACTTCCCTCTTTGGCTCTCAACTGCGGCACGGACCACCACGAAGTCCGTTTCCAGTTTTACGATCTCGGTCTGGATGCTCAGGTTGTCGTTGTTTTCATGCGCCAGCCTCAAACGACCGCCAATGATTGGAAATATGCGGGTTTGCCACTCATTGCCGACCTTGACTTTTCGGCTCACCAGTTCGTCTTCTCGGAACCCATTTGTGCCCATATTAGCTCTCCTTTCTTCAAGTATTCTGTTTCTCTTTAGATTTAAGGCGTGCGTGCAGGCGCAAGCGTCAAACTCTCTTCAGGGCGCTGTACCCCCCGATTGCTGTTACTGCCGCATCATCGATGGGACCGGGGACCGGATTGAAGATGATGTAGAGAATCACCAATAAGATGATCCATCCGAACCCGACTCCCTGTTCTTGCTGACCGTTCATGGCAAGACCTCCTTTCGCGCGTGGGACGCATTTCTTTTGATCAGTCTATCCTTTCATGGATTGACCCTCTTACCCTTAAATATATTATGATCTTGAGGGGATATGATGAAATGAAGCACGGAAATGCGCTGGCAAGGGATACGATGCAGCAAACGCTAATCAGCAGGAGGTCATTGGAAAAAAGTGATAAGCTACTTTCAGATCAAGCCGAGAAACTACTAGCATTGAGGCTCGTGGTTGTAGACCACAAACAGCAGAAGAGCCAACAGGTTTCTCATATGCGTGACG
>JACRDE010000317.1 GCA_016212935.1 Desulfomonile tiedjei
ACAGCGGTAAGCTGTGCAGCAAGGTCCAAGAGAACCGGCACGGTGTCGCCCGATATTATTGATTGGACAGACTTGGCCTCCGGCAAGGCCAGGCAATCCTTTCCACCCGTGCGGTGACACGTGGCCTTTCCGGATCGCCAGAAAAGAGATTGATTGTAGAGAATACAGCGAGGCTGCAAGCAAAGATTGCCTCCGATGGTTCCCCTGAATCGCTGAATGCCCGTCGCTCCTATTGACTCCACTGCTTTCCTTAGCATGGGGAAATGCTGTTTCACAGACCCGTTACGAGCGATTTCATCGAGAGACGTCCCGGCTTTGATCACGAGAGCGTCGGTTTCTACGTCAATGCCGCTCAATTCCTTTATATTTTTTAGGCTTATCAAGGCAGCGGGGGAAAACAGTCGGTGCTTCAGATTTACAATCAAATCCGTTCCGCCAGCCAGGACAAGCGCCTGCGAGCCGAGTTCGCCCTTGATTCTAAGTGCTTTGTCTAGGCCCTCAGGAGCATGGTAGTCAAAGGAGGGCAAGCGCATTTAAGCTCCTCCAAGTGGGGATATGAATCGCGCGAAATCCACGCGGTATGATGCGGTCAGTCTAATCAGCTTGACGGGGTTGTTCTATTAAGATTAACTTGTTACGGAGCTGAGATCAGTCGCTCCAAGCATCCCATCATAGGCACTCGCCAATTCGCTGTCAACATCATAGTCCCCAACGGAATGAGAGCCGGGAACATGGATCTCTTCAGGAATATTACAAGACTATCCCTGGAACAGGCCAGTGTCCTACCTTGTCTGACCTGCAGGCCGGCGATTGACGGTTGTCGGGTGATTGGCCTTTAGCCTCCAGTGTTTGGGGGAGCATGAGGGATATGGCAAGGTTAACCGGATTATGTTGCAAAGCCTACTTTACGGTTGGCGAAATGGCAGATGTATTGCGCAACGTATTCGGCGAATTCAAGGAACTAAGCATTTCTTGAAGACGGTTGCGAAGAAGGAAGAGTTGGCGGGGAGGAACTTCTTGCAAGAAGGTCCTCCCTGATTTTTCCTTGTTTGAATGCGAACTGGTGTGAGTCATCATTTTGTTGCCGCTGCTTGCAGTCTTTTTCTGAAAACATCCAATGATTGCGCTCCCACTATCTTTTGCTCATCTGCGATTATGAACGTAGGCACTGCAGTAATCGAGGATTTGGTGGCGTCCTCCCGTGCTTCCGTGAGACGGGGGGCATATCGGTCCGTCTCAAGTGCCTCGCGAAGGCCTTCGTGGTCCAGGCCGACTTCCCTTGCCAGCATCAGCATTACGTCCGGATTGCCGATGTCCAGAAGCTCCAGAAAATACGCCATAAACACGCGATCGTGGAACTCGTGGAACTTGCCCAGATCTTTAGCATACTCTGCTGCCTGAAGGGCTGCGTGGGAATTGGACACGCGGGACAATTCACCGAAACTGATGCCGTAAGGGTCGCCCGCCTTGTTCATGTTCTCGTATCTTTGCTTCAGGTCAATGCCCGGAAAAACGGTGGCAAGTGGAATGCCCTCACGAGGCGTTTCGGGCCGCAGCTCGTAAGCCAACCATTCATCTTCTATGGGGAACTCTTTTTTCAGCACTTCGACAATGCCCTTGCCGATATAACAGTACGGTCACACAAAGTCCGAGAATATGCGAATTTTCATTTCACGCCTCCGGTTTTTGGTGAAAGAAATACATAAGACGTTGTATCTCACAATTCTATGAATTGAAATGGACTCAGATTGTTGCGGCAGTGGTGTTGGTTCGCTCTGCTTTCGTGGGACGAATTCCCACATGAGTGCGCATCACTTCAAAAATGAAGGAACTTTTTGCTTGACTAAATCTCTAAACCGCTATATTTTTTGAGTTTACTCTGAGGCCTCGAATCATGAAAATCAAAATAGACGAACTGACCGAAAACGGTTTAGAATTGAATTTTTCAGGGCAAGAGGACATACTGTCCCGCGCCCTGGAGAGTATACCTGAATCACCTGGACTCGGTCTTGATCCCCGCATCACCGGACATGTCTCCTTTACGGTGGATGGTGAGAATATATTCTTGATAGGGAGCGTGAAGGGACTCTTGCATCTGCAGTGTTCCAGATGCCTCGCGGATTTCGACCTTGAAAGAGAGTTGGATCTGAGCCTTGTACTCCGGCGCGAGCTCGCAACACCCCCGGAAGAACACGAGATCATGAAAGCAGAGGGGGACGAAATCCAGATTTCAGGAATGGAAATAGATCTAGGCAAAATAATCGCCCAGGAGCTCCTGCTGAGCGTCCCAATGAAACCGCTGTGCAATGAGGATTGCCCGGGTCTGTGCCCGGATTGCGGTTCACCTAAGGGCTCAGATGGGTGCATTTGCTCTGAACAAGATCGAACGGACCCCCGGTGGGAAGCTCTGGCGAAACTCAAAGACAAAATTGTCGTGTAATTCAGCCGACTTCCTGGACCACCAGGAACCATTTGAATGCGGAAAGGAAAAACACCTCTGTCAGACGACCTGCTTGAAAAGCTCGGAGCTCAGTCGTAAGGTGTTGAGTTCGAGTGAATCACAGTGTATACCATTGAGGTTTGTGGGAAAACACAAGGTCTTCGCTCGAGAGCATATTTACTGCAAAAAAAGGATACGCCATGCCAGTACCAAAGAAACGCGTCTCGCGAACAAGGAGAGACAAACGTCGCACACATAAGAAACTGACTCCTGTCAATCTGGTTCAGTGCCCTGAATGTTCTCAGTTGATGATGCCTCACAGGATCTGCCCAGGCTGCGGTTCCTATAAAGGCAGAACCGTTATTCAAACAGAAGTCTGATCCTTCGACCATGACGACTCCTGCAATCCCCCAGGAACATGGATCGGTGGCTTTGATATTTCCAGGTCAGGGGTCTCAATTTGCCGGAATGGCAAAGGATCTGGCCGAAGAGAGTGCCACGGCGCGTGCACTGCTGGAGCGTGCTGACGACATCCTCGGCTATTCCCTGAGCAGAATCATGGCCGGCGAGCGCGGCGATGAACTGAACCGCACCGTGCATACTCAACCGGCGGTATTCGTGCATTCCATGGCTCTGCTGGAAGTTCTGCGCGAGCGGCATCCGTTGAATCCCGTCATGGCTGCGGGGCATTCATTGGGCGAGTATTCGGCCCTGTGCGCGGCGGGGGTATTGGACTTCGATGAAGCCCTTGACACAATCCGGGTGCGCGCAGAAGGAATGGACAACGCTCAACCGCCGGGAACATGCGCAATGGCCGCGTTGTTGGGGCCTTCCAGGGAAGAAGCCTTGAAAATAGTTGAAACGCACAGGGGGGATCATGTCCTGGAGGCAGCCAATTTCAACGCCCCTGATCAAGTGGTTGTCTCGGGGCATTTGGAAGCAGTGGGGCGACTCGTTGAGGCCGTGAAAAACGAGAAGCGAACCCGCGCTGTCATGCTTCCTGTATCCTCGGCCTTTCACACCACCTTGATGGAGCCGGCAAGAGAGGCTCTAGTGGCGCGATTAGAGCGGGTAGTTCTCGGAAACGCAAGTTTCCCTGTGATTGCGAACGTAAATGCCAAGCCGTACCCTGATTCAGCGCACGGGGTCAAGCAGCGACTTACGGCACAGCTGGTCAGCCCGGTGCTCTGGGAAGACTGCGTGAGAACCATGCGCGCCAACGGAGTTGAATTATTCTTGGAAGTTGGTCCGGGAAAGGTTCTGACCGGGTTGATGAAGAGGATCGAGCGAACGGTATCAGCAGCCAGCATTGCAGATCTCGCAGGGATCAGCTCTCTGGGAGCGCAGCTGTGATGGCTCACCCATCTTCCATGATTTCCCTGCAAGGGCAGACCGCTCTTGTAACAGGAGGATCGCGGGGGATAGGAAGCGCTGTCTGTTCCATGCTCGCCAGTTCCGGCGCGTTTGTCGTTGTGAATTACAGGAGTAGCGAGGCCTCGGCCCAAGATGTAATGGCAGGAATCAAAGACCTGGGAGGCGACGGAAAAATCGCCAGATTCGACGTCTGCAGCGGGGATGAGGTTGACAGGGCCACAGCCGAAATAATACAAGATCGGGGCAAGATAGATATACTCGTCAACAATGCTGGGATTTCTCGTGACGGCCTCATCGGCCGGATGAAAGACCAGGACTGGAATGATGTGCTGTCCACAAATCTTTCGGGGGTCTTCCACATCTGTCGGAGCGTCAGCAAGAGCATGATCCGCAACAGAAAAGGCCGGATCATCAATATATCGTCGACCGCGGGGGAAGCAGGAAATCCCGGCCAGGTCAACTATTCCGCTGCCAAGGCGGGGTTGATTGGATTCACGAAGGCCCTGGCACGGGAACTAGCACCGAGAAACATTCTTGTTAACTCCGTGTCGCCGGGTATAATCTCCGGCGGACTGAGCGATCAGCTCACAGAAGACCAGTTGGAAGCCATTCGGGCTCACGTTCCGCTGCGCCGGACGGGCACATCGGATGACGTGGCCGCTGCTGTTCTGTTTCTGAGCTCTGGGATGGCAGACTACATAACCGGACAGGTGATCCGGGTCAATGGCGGGCTGTATATGTAGCTGAAGCGCTGAACGCTTTCCGAGCGCTGCAGTGCCGGACCGGTCCCAGATCTCCGAACATCGCCTTGCGATTGCAATATATCTGGAGGATATCCGTTATGGACGATCTCGAAACAAGAGTTATAGACTTGATTGCAGAAGTGCTCGTAGACGTAAATAAAGAAAACATCCAGATGAGCTCCAAGATCGTGGAAGATTTGGGAGCGGAATCACTGGATATCTACGACATGATCGCCCTTCTCGAAGACGAATTCGGGTTGGAAATCGCTGATGAGGACGTGGAGAAGATCCAGACCGTCCAGGACGTCGCTGATTTCATCAAGCAGCATCAGAAGGCTTCCTGATACAGGAGCCTTCTTAGAACTGTAGTACTTCCGGAGGAAAAAGTGCGGCGCAAAGTCGTGGTTACCGGTATCGGAATGGTCACGTGCCTCGGAACCGGCGTTGAGACCAATTGGGAAGCTATAAAGGCCGGTCGCTCCGGAATAGGGCCGATTAGCCTGTTCGATACAAGCTTGTTCGTGACACGAATAGCCGGAGAAGTCCGCGGCGAGTTCGATCCTGCCGGGCGGGTTCCTGCAAAAGAGCTTCGCAGGATGGACAGGTATCAACAGTTCGGCCTGGTGGCCGCTGGCGAAGCTATGACGGATTCCGGATTTGAAGGGCCGCCTGAGAATCCTTTCCGTTACGGCGTAGTGGTGGGCTCCGGAATGGGTGGGCTTTTCACGATAGAGACCGGGGTGCTTCAATATCACGCCAAAGGGCCCAAGGCTTTGCATCCGCTGCTTATTCCCAAGGCTGTCATAAACCTGTGTCCTGGAATGTTGTCTATAAAATATGGGTTCAAAGGACCTAATTTCGGCATAGTGAATGCCTGCACGTCTGGCACCTCGGCAATCGGAGAGGGTTACTGGCTTGTCAGGGAAGGCCGCGCGGACATGGTGTTGGCAGGCGGCGCCGAAGCAGTAGTCACGCCGTTGTCGGTGGCTGCTTTCAACGCCCTTAGAGCGCTTTCAACGCGTAACGGCGATCCCACGGCAGCGTCCAGGCCTTTTGACAAAGACCGAGACGGTTTTGTCATTGCAGAAGGGGCCGGCATGCTAGTCTTGGAGTCCGAGGAGCACGCTGCTCGCAGGGGCGCTCATGCTTACGCTGAAATAGCGGGCTACGGCGCTACTGGCGATGCGTACCATTTCGTGATGCCCGACCCGGAAGCCGAAGGCGCGTATCACTGCATGAAAATGGCGGTCGAAGACGCGGAAATAGCACCTTCCTGCATCGAATATATAAACGCTCACGGGACCTCCACGGATCTCAACGATAAGATGGAAACACTGGCCATAAGAAGGCTGTTCGGGTCACATGCATACAGGATGAGCATAAGCTCCACCAAGTCCATGACCGGCCACCTTATAGGAGCGGCGGGTGCGGTGGAAGCCATCTACTCTCTGATGGCGCTCAAGACGGGTGTAATCCCGCCGACCATCAACTTGGACAATCCGGATCCTGCATGCGATCTGGACTATACCCCGAACAAGGCAGCAACCAGGCAAATGGAATACGCTCTCTCCAACAGCTTCGCATTCGGAGGACAGAACGCCAGCCTGGTATTCAGGCGAATCACATGAAACCGATTTTGATGGGATCAGATCATGCGGGATTCCCTCTGAAAAATCTTCTTATGGAAGCATTGACGAGTGAAGGGACGCCCGTCCTGGACGTGGGATGCGGCGACGAAACCTCCTGCGATTATCCGGTGTTCGCCCGCGAGCTGTGTGAGCGAATTCTCTCCGGTCAGGCGTCACGTGGCATACTCATTTGCGGTACAGGCATAGGGATGTCTATTGCGGCAAATCGATATCACGGGATACGGGCCGCTCTTTGCACGACGGAGTTTCACGCGCGCATGAGCCGAGCTCACAATGATTCCAACGTGTTGATAATAGGCGGTCGAGTGACCGGCTCGGAACTCGCCCTGGCCATACTCAAAGTCTGGATGAGCACACCCTTCGAAGGCGAACGCCACCAGAGACGCATCGATCTTATTGAAGGGTGCTGACCAGAGCGAACAAACAGCTCTTACAGAAAAGGACGCTCCCGCGTACCTCGTGAAGGACAAAATGACCCCGCTTCAACAATCAGATCCGGAAGTTTACCAGATCATTGCCCGTGAGAGAGAAAGACAGGAAAATCGTCTGGAGCTTATCGCATCGGAGAATTTTACGTCTCCTGCCGTAATGGAGGCCCAGGGAAGCATTCTTACGAACAAGTACGCGGAAGGATATCCAGGCAGGCGCTATTACGGAGGCTGCGTCAACGTTGACGTGATAGAGGAACTCGCGCGTAGTCGCGGCAAGGCGCTTTTCGGATGCGATTACATTAACGTGCAACCACACTCGGGAACTCAGGCAAATATGGCGGTATACTTCACTGCCATGAAGCCCGGCGAAGCTTATCTCGGAATGAACCTGGCTCATGGGGGGCATTTGTCCATGGGCCACCCGAAGAATTTTTCCGGGATTATTTACCACGTGATCCCATACGCTGTGCGAGCGGACAATCACAGGATCGATTACGATCAGGTTCGGGATATGGCCCGCAAACACAAGCCCAAAATGATCATCGCCGGCGCCAGTGCGTACCCCAGAATAATCCGATATGATATCTTCGGAGAAATCGCCCGTGAAGTTGGCGCTGTGCTCATGGCGGACATCGCCCACGTCGCTGGCTTGGTTGCCGCGGGAAAACATCCTTCGCCTTTTCCTCATGCTGATTTTGTAACCACTACCACTCATAAGACCCTCAGAGGGCCCAGAGGCGGCCTGGTGATGTGCAGAAAAGAGTATGCGGCGGCCCTGGATTCGTGTATTTTCCCGGGAATGCAGGGCGGTCCGCTTATGCACGTCATCGCAGCGAAAGCTGTGGCACTGGCGGAAGCCGCCACTGAGGAGTTCAAGGAATACCAGGAACGCGTCATCCAGAATGCCAAAGCATTAGCGGAGGCTCTTCTGGTGGAAGGATTCAGACTGATTTCCGGTGGAACGGACAATCACCTGGTTCTCATGGACCTCAGCGACAAAGGTGTGACTGGAGCGGAAGCTCAGGAGATTCTGGAATGCGCAGGCATAACGGTGAACAAGAACTCCATTCCCTTTGATCGTCTGCCGCCTAACAAAGCCTCTGGAATACGGATCGGCACTCCTGCCGTGAGCACCCGAAACATGGGACCGGATGAAATGCGCGTCATAGCGTCGTTGATGTCCAGAGTTTTGGGGAATCCGGGCAACGAGAGCGTAGTGGCTGAAACAAAAGACAATGTGAAGGAATTGTGCCGCAGGTTCCCTCTCTATCATCAGGACGGAAACGGAATTATTCATGAGCGATCGAAAATGGTTTTCCCAGTGGTTCCCTCAAAGGCGGTTTGATGAGGATTTCCCGCTCGCCTTTTGGTTTGCGGGGCTCTGGTTCTATCTGAAGAGTTTTCTCTATTTTTGCTACGTGTACATGCTGGGTACAGAGCCTCAGCCCTATGACCAATGGACGTGGTTCGAAATCTGCTATTTTGCAGCGGCCATGATTCCGTCCTTGCTGCTGGGACTGGCCATGTGGAGAGAGAAAAAGGGCTTTGTCTGGCTTGCCCTGTTGTTTCTCATTATAGACACTCCCATGCTGACTTTTCATGTTATAAGGCTGGCCCAGGGCGGTTTCTTGGATTCCGGCCTGACGAAGTTTCTGGAGTTCGGGAGTCTGGGCCTGGATTTCGTGTCTCTGGGGTGGCTCATCGGATACCTTTCGGGCAGGAAAACCGAATCGTCGCGAGCCTGAGCTGTACGAGGCGACTTTTACAGAGAATATCACCGCATCCGCAAGAACCCTGTTCTGAAGCCGACATCCTACGTGTGCGCATCATAGCAATTCGCAATCAAAGAAGCAAAATCGTGGAAACACTTCTTACAAGGAGGGTTTCCACGATCTTACTGATTTGAAAGCGCATTGGTGTGAGCGGCGTGTTACCAACGAACGGCAGATCTAGACGCGACCAGTGGTGCTTGATACAGCCGCCACGGTACGGGGCTAAGGGTCAAGTTTGGGACACACTCTTTGCCGGTCCCCACAGTGCAGTTTTCATGGGAATGAGCGGTCAAGGGAGTGGAAGTTGAGGATCGAGGAACTTGCGGTTTCAGGCAAACCTATCAGTACTCTATGCCTTCTCTGGCTGGTATTCCGCTGTCGAAGTGATGCTTGATTTTTCTCATTTCGAGCACTGAATCTGCAAGCTCAATGACCTGTGGGTGAGCATAACGTCCCGTAAGAACCAGTTCAACGTTCTCCGGTTTTGATTTCATGAAGTGAAGCAGGTCTTGAAGTCTTATGAGGCCTAGGTGAAGGGCCATATTGATTTCGTCGAGAATAATCATGTCATAGTGGCCGCTTAGCATTGCGCTGCTGGCTTCCTCCAACGCGAGTTCAGCCATTACCGTGTCCAAAGGTTCGCAACCGCGGCGACGAATAAAGCCCTTTCTACCCATAGGCTTGATGGTGAGCAACGGACCAAATGCTTCAGCTGCAAAGTGTTCGCCTGAAGTCTCAGGGGCCTTTAGAAACTGAATCATAAAGACCTTCAGCCCTCTTCCGACAGCGCGCCAGGCAAGCCCTAAGGCCGCTGTGGTCTTACCTTTACCCTCACCGGTAAAAACTTGTATCGTTCCTATTCCATTCATAGAATCCTACTTGAGAAAAAATAGACTTTGTATGATATACTTGGTAAAGATCCTAGTCAATGCTGGTCTGGGGCTTCTACCGACTCCGTCGTTTTTGTCAGGACCGTGCTGGGACGCCCCTGCAAACGCCCCTTGACGTGGATCGGCAGCTGTCGCAAAGACACTGATGTCCCAGAAGCTCCGAAGCCTTACTGGACGGCATCCCGCTTGATGTTGTCCCTTTGCGTGACGGCATACGTCCGAGAAAGGCTGAAACCTTGGACACGAACCACGCTGCTGGTTCAGATTCCGGCGGGCTGCTGGACACCCGGACAATTTCGGGCACTCAGCCGCTTTTGCTGGAGGTGATATCCGAAGGACCCCATTGCGTTCCCTGCCAATACGCCATAGCCGCTGTGGAATACGTGTCGGAAGACTACCTGGATCGAATTGAGATCAAGATTGTAGAGACAAAACAGCGCAAGGATGCCAGCCGCTATCTGGATCTTTGTCGAGGATATGGCAGCCTCCTTCCGGTGCCGTCAATTCTTATTGAAGGCAAACTGGTCTTTGACGACATCCCCGGACCGGAGGAACTTCGCCGCGTTCTGGACGAGGCCCTTGAGGTGCGGGAAAATATGCCTTGAGCACGCGCGTTCTGCCACCTACTCTTGGGTGTGGGACCCCCAAAAGATTTGAGTGTGCGGCCATGCGGCCTTGACAAGGTTGATCAGAGGAGAAGTGAATAATAGGTGACGTATGTTTTGGGATGTCACCGATCCTGAACGACAAGATTGACAATTAACGCTACTATGCCACGGCGCGTGGCCCTAGTGACTGCAAAGAGCTTCGTAACAACCCTTCGCAGGTCGACAGATACAGGAGGCACGAATGGCGGCTAAGGAAAGTTCGATTCATTTGCAGGATCTCTGTCGCTTTCGCCACAATCAGATTCCGACACTTCTATCCCAGGACTCGCTCGAAGAACTCGATCTTCAGGCCAAAGAGTTCGGATTTCACGAATCCCACCTGCTCAGGACGTCAGAGATCGTAACGGCGAGGTGGGTGGGTTTGAAATGTCGATACGGTTGTGCAAATTACAACACGAGTTGGTGCTGCCCTCCAGCTGCTCCGGATTTCCAGAGCGTTCGGGAGCTTTTGTCCGAATATGACATTGCGCTTCTGCTCATGAGCGAAAACTGCAACAAACACTTTTATCGAAATTCGTCAGAAAAGCGTCGGGTGCAGATCAAGCAATGGAAAGCAACACTCGCATTCGAGCGAAGATTGTTTCTCAAGGGTTACCACAAGGCATTCGGATTGCCTGCGGAGACCTGCGCTCTGTGTAAGGAATGCGCTTACCCTAAACAATGCAAGTTTCCGAATGAGAAGCGGCCTAC
>JACRDE010000024.1 GCA_016212935.1 Desulfomonile tiedjei
ATTAATAACGTTCGATTTCTTGTTTTCTCGAGAAGAAGTTGGATTGCGATCGATGTAACTTACTGCTTCTATGAGAGAAATCGGACAAAGTTTGGTTGCGGCCGCAGGCCGCGTCCTGTAAGAAGTGTTTCCCCGAACCCCATCCCAAGAACTTCTAGCATTTTGCCTGAATCTCTTTTTTCCTTGGAAAAAATGAGGATTCAGGCAAGTGTTAAAAGTTTTTTGGTATAAGAAACTGTCCGATTGACACGAGCAATGTTTGCCATGAAATAGCTCTCTCCGGATATTACGTTGGCGCATGCTCTGTCATTCCCGCTTTCGTAGTGTGACAGGATGCGGCACCCGCAAAGCGGAAGAGTATTTCGGCAATGCGTATAAGCGCACCCATTGGCCGATCTTGGCTGCTAGAAGCATCTGATCGCGATCGATGGGCCGGTGAGGAGCATTACCAGACCTCACCGGGCATTGCAATCGAGAATGCGCGGGTTGTGCTAGTAAGCGCCTTCTGCTACGCGCTTTTTCATAACTTTCTTGTCAAGCTTTCCTACGCTCGTTTTTGGAATCTGGTCGACAATGACGAAAGTGTCGGGAATTCCCCACTTGGAGATAGCGCCTTCAGCGACATATTTCGCCAGGAAGCTCTTGAGATCTGTCCCATCCAGCTTGTCCTTGAAATCGGCTTTGGCGACTACCATGGCAAGCGGTCTCTCTCCCCATTTTTCGTCTGGAACTCCTATGACAGCGACCTCGGAAACAGCTTCATGCTGGCTGATCAGACTCTCCAGATAAAGAGAAGAAATCCATTCTCCACCTGTTTTTATTACGTCTTTCAGGCGGTCCGTAATTTGGACGTATCCGGATGCATCCACGTTTGCGATGTCACCGGTGTGCATCCATCCGCCGTCCCACAGCTCTTCGGATTTTCCCGGCTCTTTGAAATAGCCTTGGGTGAGCCACGGCGTCCGAACCACGATCTCGCCCGGGGTGCGTCCGTCTTTCGGAACTTCGGTTCCGCTGACCACATCCTGGACTCTCAAATTTACAAGGGGAACCGGTAAGCCGGTTTTGGTTCTGATGTCCAACTGGCGTTCCACGTCCCAATCCATCATTTCGGGCTTCATGGTTGCCAGGGTCAATAGCGGGCAGGTTTCGGACATTCCGTAACCGGTGTAAATCTCTATGCCGCGGTCCATTGCAAGCTTGGCCAAACCGCGAGGCAGGGCAGAACCGCCTATTATCACCTTCCAGCCCCTCAAATCCACATCTTTTGCCGCTGGAGCGGTCAGGAGCATGTGGAGAATGGTCGGGACGCAATGGGAAAAGGTCACCTTTTCCGTCACAAGCAATTTCAGGAGCATTGCCGGCTCGTATCGACCCGGATAAACGTGTTTGGCTCCCAGCAGGGTGGCGACAAAAGGCACTCCCCAGGCGTGCACGTGGAACATGGGAGTGATCGGCATGTAAATGTCAGCGGATTGGAACCGACCCGGAGCAGTGTACCCGGAAAGGGAAACCGCCATCCCCATAGTGTGCAGCACCAGTTGCCTGTGACTGTAATACACGCCTTTGGGATCGCCGGTCGTCCCCGTGGTGTAAAACGTAGTGGCTTGAGTGTCTTCATCAAATTCAGGGAAATCATAAGAATCCGAAGCGGCGGCGAGCATTTCCTCGTACTCGGCAGCTATTGGAACCGTAGAAGTAGGCTTTTCAGGGCCTTCCTGAAGAAGCACGAAGGTCTTGACGGTCTTGAGTTGCGGGAGAATACTCGCCAGAATCGGGAGGAACTCCTCCTGCACGAGCACCACCTTGTCCTCCGCGTGGTTCATGGTGAAAAGGATCTGCTCAGGGGAAAGCCTGATGTTGACGGTGTGCAGAATGGCTCCCATCATGGGCACGGCGAAAAAGCATTCAAGGTAACGGTGAGAATCCCAATCCAGAACAGCAACAGTGTCGCCCGGTTCCACCCCAAGAGACTCAAGAGCTGAGGCCAGTCGATTGATTCGCTTGTACAGATCACGATACGTGTATCGCAGTTTGTCGCGGTACACGATTTCCTGATCAGGCGCATAGACCATAGGGGTGTGAAGCAGCTGTTTGATCAGAAGAGGATAAGAATAGGCAGACGGGGTTTTTACTATTTTTCTCACAATCTTCTCCATTGTAGTACCTCCTTGATTGACCCGCGAAACGCTCTTGGTTTCAGGATCGTGAGTGATCGGTTCTGGAAACGGAACGACACACTTGCAGGCTTTCAAAAATGAGAAAACCTAAACAAATTTGACTCCGCGGTCAAGTTTCTTTTTCTCAGTAAGTTGCGTTTTATTTATGTGAATTCCAGTGTTTGGCTAAAGGGCGTCTATGCAGGAGTCATACCAGTAAGCGTTCAGAAGAAGCAATGTCTAGGACGGGCATCTGGCCGGTGCCGCCGAGTCACATTGATTGGAAGGCAGGAATCCGACTCAGGAAACGGTGACTGAGCACTGTCAGCAGCCGGGGTTCGGACTCCAGGATTCCTCCTGTGCGGGAATGTCAGAGCAAGAGGCTAAAAAAAGTCAGGACAGAGCAGCTTTTGGGAAACCTTTCTCGTGTCAAGTGGACATAATTTCTGTGATCCTTTTGCCAGTCCATCCGTGGTTGGCACTTAAGTTGCAAGTAAGTTGGGAAAAATGAGCACTGCTTGGGCTGATTTCTTCGTCTAATTCCTGGGCAGGGCAAACGTGGAGCCGGCGATCGGTTGCGCGGCAGGCGACACCTCATGTCATTTTCAATCCTAATCCTACAATCGTGCACGATTTGCGGTCCATCGACGACGAAAATGTAGGAGGAGCGGGCTGGATGTCTGAGAAAGTGGAGTGATCGAGAGGGATTAGGTCTGTGATTTTATCCTTTCCACGGGCAACGCCTTCTGATATAGTGTCTCCTCCTCTGTGGGCGCTGCTCAGCAGCCGCTTCATTCTGACCTAAGCTAGTCTTTTGTCAGGTAAAAACCTTCCAGTGTTCACATTCGACCTCTGTGTGAGAATAATCTTCACGGTTGAGTAGCATTGGCATGGATAGAACCAGGAGCTTTTTTCATGGGCAAACAAAACACCATAACCGAGATGGAAGAAAAGGTAAAAGAAGGGTTGAGAATCGCTAGAGAATCGGTTGAAGACGAGGCGCTACTCAAGCTTTGCGACGACTTGGAATACACATGGGAACACCTGTGTTCCAATCTTATCATAGTCGGTGTCGGGCTTTCGGCAATGAGATATCGTACGAGCGAACAGATTAGAGAGCAACTCAAGCAGTACCTGGAAACGATCAAATCAACCAAAGATCAAGCTACTAGAGTCTTTTTTCCTGACACCGATCATGTGCACTGACCACATGCGCTCAGTTGCGTTCCTGAAAGGTCATACCGACGCGTCTTTTGATAGGTAGTACCGGGTTGTTTCTGGCAGGCGGTTTTCCTAAGGAATGGCCGGCACGGAGTCGGGCCTCACCAACTAATGGTGTCGCCCGGCGTCTATGCTGGGCCAGTCGACATCATGAATCCTATGGTGAACTGATTATCAGACGGTATGTATCATTTGAAGCTTTATGACTTCGGTTTCGTGGATGTTTCGCCGTAATTCTTGAACCAGCCTTATGAACCTGTCCAGTATTTCAGGATCGAACTGCTTTACTTTTTCGGAACGTAACAGATCCAGCGCCTCGTCTTCGGAAAAGGCCTCTCTCTAAGGCCGCCGTGACATCAACGCGTCGTACACTTCCACCAAGGAAGTTATTCTCGCTGATTCGGGTATGGAGTCCCCTTTCATACCACGTGGGTAACCCGTACCGTCCCATCTCTCATGGTGGCACAGTGCGATTTCTTGAGCCATGTCCAGCATGTCTATTTGGGTTCCCTGCAAGATATCGGCCCCGGCCTCAGAGTGTTTCTTGACTATGTCGAACTCGTCAGGTGTCAATTTGTCCGGTTTGAGAAGTATCTCCGATGGGACGACGATCTTTCCTAAGTCGTGCATCATCGCTGCAATTTGAATATCGTATGCAGTCTGAGCGGTCCAGCCGATCGAATTAGCAAGGGCGGAAGCGTAAAGGCCCACGCGGCGCACATGTATTTCCGATTCTCCGGTACATGAGCTCATGGCTGCAATCAGTCGAGTCACGGTTTTTTCTTCCCGCTGACGAATGGCATTGATGCGTTGTTTTGCATGTTCCGCGAGATTGCGTTCGTATTCCTGGCTGACGAGTGCCATGTCTCGTCGTTCAAGGGCGCTGGCCACATTGATCAGAATCTCGTTCCTCTCGAAAGGCTTTATCACGTAACCATAGGCGCCCAGTTCTAGGGCTGTGATCCCGGTTTTTCTGTCGTCCACAGCGGTTACCATCACAACCGCGACGTCTCGGAATTTGGTCCTGACTATATTGAGCAAATCCAGGCCGGAGATTCCAGGCATTTTGATGTCGCACAGAACCAGGTGAAATTTCTCTCGCTCGAGATATTCCAGCGCCCACTTGCCATCGGAAGCTATGGTGCATCGGTAGCCCGCTGCTGTCAGCCAGCGGAAAAGGACTTCGCACACATAGGGTTCATCATCCACTATAAGAATATTCCGGACTCTATCCTGGGTCATGGACGCCTCTTCTCATATTCAATGGTAGTCAGAACAGCTTTGATAATACATCATTATGTGATATCGGGTCCATCAGATCTCATCTTTATCGAGAATTTTGCGGATAGCCAATAATAGCTGAGTCTTTTCGTAAGGCTTGTGCACAAAGTCTTCTACTCGGCCCAGCAATTCGAACGACACGGATTCTTCTTTGGCGTATCCGCTCGCAACGAGCACTCTTACGTCGGGGTTGATCTTTACCAGTTCATCCAGGCATTGTTTTCCGGTCATGTCAGGCATCATGAGATCGGTGATCACCAATGAAATCTCTTTGTCTTCCTTGCGGTAGATCTCAAGGGCCTGGAAACCGCTTGCGGCAGTCAAAACTCTGTACCCAGCTTTTCCTAGATATCTTGTACCCAGATCTCTTATGAATTCCTCATCGTCCACAAGCAGAATCGTTTCATTTCCATCCAGAGGCCCGGATTCCTCACTTGTCTCGAAGAGTTCAGTCCTGCGGTGCAGGGCTGGAATGAAAATCCTGAAGGTCGTGCCTCGACCGGATTCGCTTTCAAAATTTATGAAGCCGCCGTGTTGCTTCACTATACCGTAGACCATGGGCAATCCCAGACCAGTCCCTTTTCCAGGCTCTTTGGTGGTGAAGAAAGGTTCGAAAATGTGATCCTGGATTTCCTTGGCCATGCCATGACCGGTGTCTGCAACAGTGAGGGCAACGTAATCGCCTTCCCTGGCCAACAGGTGTGTTCTGCAATACTCTTCATTGAGGCATACGTTCGCCGTTTGAATTAGAAGCCTTCCGCCGTTAGGCATGGCGTCTTTGGCATTCAGCGCCAGATTTATCAGAACCTGCTCAACTTGCGAGTAATCCGCGTTGATGTATAGGAGATCCTCTGCGAGCGCCAGGTCTATCTGTATGATTTTCGGAAATGTCCTCGCGAGGATATCCTTCATGTGATGCACCACGCTGTTCAAATCCACCGGACGGGGGGTCGTTTCGGTAGTTCTGCTGAAGGTGAGTATTCTCTGGACCAAATCCGCTCCATGCCTCGCTGAGCGAATGATCTTCTGGAGGTCCGCGTGGTCAGGATCGCCTTCCTTTTTGTCTTCCAGCAACAGATCCGCGTACCCCAGAATCCCAGTGAGTAAGTTATTGAAATCATGTGCTATTCCGCCTGCCAGAGTGCCCACGGCTTCCATCTTTTGCGCGTGCAACAGTTGCGCCCTGAGTATTTTCGCCTCGCTGGTGTCGGCTAGGAATAGCAGCAGAGCAGGCTCTCCCATGTAATCTATTCGCGTGTGCCACAGTTGCGCGTCGAAAGTCTCGCCACCCTTCTTGAGTCCTCTCAATTCGCAATGCGATGCATGCCTGTAAGTCTGGGAAACGCTGTCAGGCCAAATTCGGGTAAGATCACGATCCTCGGGGTGAAAGAACTCTTCAAGGGAACGACCCACAATTTCATCGGGGTTCTGGCACCCGAGCAAGTCAACCAGGGCAGGGTTTGCGTACGCGTATACGCTGTTTCTCACTATTCCTATGCCTACTGGCGATAGCTCGATCAGAAGTCGGGTTCTTTCTTCCGAAGCTCTCAAAGCGTCCTCGGCAGATTTTCGATCAGTAACATCCCGGCCCACGCATTGGAACTCCACGAGGTTTTCCTCAGAGTTAAAGACTCCCTGAAGGTCCCACTGAACCCAACGGAGTCGGCCGTCAGGTGGAATGACCCTGTGCTCGCAGGTATCGGAAGGGGTGGCCAGACTGATTGTGGAAAGAATGTCTCCGATCCTTTCGCGGTCCTGCTCTGGCACTAAATCCAGGAATCCGAGGCCAATAAGGTCTTCCCGCGATTCGCCGAAGAACCTCGAAAAGGACGTGTTTACGAAGGTTATGCTCCCGTCTTTGAGACATCGACAGATCAGATCGGTTTGCGCTTCGACCACCGCCCGGTATCTTTCTTCGCTCTCTCTCAGCGCCTCCTCAGCTCGTTTCTTGTCCGTTATGTCACGAACTACGGACAAGCTGACTATTCCCCAGGCCGGATCGTCCATGACCACTGAATCCAGAAGCACGTCAATAACCGATCCGTCCTTTTTAATATACTTGTACGGGACGTCATTGATCTGGCCTTCATGCCAAAATTGGGGAAGTACGGCGGACAGCGTTTCCGTGGAGTCTGGAGCCATTATGAAATCAATCTTCTTGCTTATCGCTTCTTCCCTTGAATAGCCCAATTCCTTCAGCCATTTGGCATTGACGTTCCTAATGATCCCATTCTTATCGATGGAATGCATCATCACCGGGGCTCTATCGTATATCTGCCTGAATCTGAACTCTGAGCGCCTGAGCGCCTCTTCCATACTATTTCTCTGGCTTATCTCGAATAGGAGTTTCTCATTGGTTTCTGCCAGATCGGCGGTACGTTCTTTTATGCGTTTTTCCAGATCGTCCCGAGCTCTAATCAGCATAGCCTCGGTGGTTTTCAGCTTGGTAATATCCGTTATCACCGCAGTGCTCCCCATGTACTGGTCGTTCGGACCAAAAATGGGGCGTTCGGAAATTATTGCAGGAATACGCCTGCCGTCCTTACCTATGTAGACCGCTTCGTAAGAACCGCCTTTGGTTATCTTGTGTTTTTCCGTCTGTTCTTGGAGAATATGATAGCTTCTAAGATCCAGAAAGTCGCTCACCGGCCGGCCGATAGTCTCTTCTCTGGAGAATCCGATCATTTTGCTGTGCTTATCGTTTACGAAAGTGATCCGTCCTTCTTCGTCGCGGATAGAGAATGCCTCGTTCATCATTTCGATGAGGTTTCTGTATTTCTCCTCACTTTGCCTCAATTGCTTTTGGGCTTGAGTACGCTCCTCGACTTCTGCTCTCAATTGCTCGTTTATTCTCGTGAGTTCCGCTGTCCGCTCTTGGACCCGTTTCTCAAGCTCGTCGTGGGCCCTTCTGAGCTCGTTTTGGTGTCGCTGGTTCGCGAGTAGTTGTTTTTTTTCAAAGGTGAGATCTTCAATCAGGACGAGTATCGAGCGGAGAGTTCCCATTCTCAGGGAACGGAGATGGATTCTACCCCAGATCTTGCGTTTGTCCAACCACAGGAGTCCTTCGCAGGTTCTTGGCTGCCTATCGACGAACACGCTGTCGAGCATGGATCGGGCCACGTTTGCTTCGTAGTCTCTGGGGAAGAGAGAAAGAAAAGTCTTGCCCATCACGTTGACCGGGTCGGCTGACACCTTAAGACATGCATCGTTTGCGAACGATACGGACCGATCTTCGTCAATCAGGAGAGCAGGGATGGGCATCCCGTGAAGCAGTTTCTTCAGTCCCGTCGTCTGCCGCTCTTCTACGCTGAAGCTTCCGGAGGCGGTCAGGTAAGATGGAAACAGGTCAGCGAGTTTTATGGACTGTGTCGGTTCTTCAGGTGAGGGGGAATCATTTTCCGTCGGGTTGTCGTATTTTGGCGGACGTCTATCAACCATGTCGGCCTCGTGGTAATGCCTTCAGGAATGGTGAACCTGAGACTCCTCGACCATGTCTGACAAAGAAAGCGTCTTCAGGCGAGTAGTAATTGAAAACTGCGGAGGTTGCCGTTTCTTGAGAGTCTCCTCCGCCACGAACGGTGCAACCGGACTTCGCTGCGATATCCTGCGAAACGCCAGTCACCTATGCTATTTTCTCGACTGCGCATTCTCCCAAAAGGAGCGCATCGAGCTTCAAGTTTCGGGGTTCATCAATCAACAGACGCATTGAGCTCCGTTCATTAGGAGACTACAATTTCATATTATCATGACCTGAAAGAACTTTGCCCAAGAAAATCGTCGAGCGAAGTTCCTAATTCGGAAGAACATGTTGTCGGGCGAAGCCGATTTCGTTAGGAGGTCCATCATGCTGCCGTCAACCAGGGCGGAAAGAGTGCGTCTTATAGTAGCCGTGTGCGTGTTGGGGGTCTTGATCGGGTGCGGCGTCTGGCTGGCCGTTTCAGGCCAACTTCAGGTTTGGTGCAGTAGGCTGCAAGACATGTTCCAAGGAAAGGATCAACTGAGGGCTTATGTGCAAAGTTGGGGGGCGTTGGCTCCTGTGGCTTTCATGTCCGTCCAGAGCCTGCAGGTCCTAATTGCACCTATCCCAGGGGAGCTGACCGGAGTAGCCGGTGGGTTCATCTTCGGGGCATGGAAATCCACCATTTATTCAACCGTCGGTCTGACATTGGGGTCCGCTGCGGCATTCCTTGCGGCGCGGATAGTTGGTCAACCTCTGTTGAAGCTTGTGACCAGCGCCGACACCATGACAAAACTCGAATATCTGACTCGCCGGCGCGGGATTTTCGCCACTTTCATTCTTTTCATCGTCCCCGGCTTTCCAAAAGACCTCTTCTCCTATTTTCTTGGGCTGAGTCCTATGCGATTTACTACTTTCGTGATTGTCTGCGCCGCCGGTCGACTGCCCGGAACCGCGCTCCTGGGGGCTAGCGGATCTGCGCTTTTCAAGGAGAACTGGTATGTGCTCGGCATAATAAGCTGCATTTGCATTGGCGTTTTTCTCGCGGCTTATTGGAAGAAGGAGAGCATCAAAAGATGGCTGCACCACCGATAGAGCCCCCAGGGAGTGAAGAATATTTCGCGACACCATTGCCGTCTTACTGACTTCCAACTAAAGAAGTAAGATCGGGGGAAGCCTTCTTATTAATAACGTTCGATTTCTTGTTTTCTCGAGAAGAAGTTGGATTGCGATCGATGTAACTTACTGCTTCTATGAGAGAAATCGGCCGAAGTTTGGTTGCGGCCGCAGGCCGCGTCCTGTAAGAAGTGTTTCCCCGAATTCTTACTGCTTTGAACGAGCACTGATATCAGTGACTACCGGCAGGCGTCAGTTTCTTGGGACTTGCGACAAGCCCTGAACTATTCCAGTCGGGGCATTCCAACAGATTGGTGAGGCCCGGCATCACTGCCGGGCCGGATGGGGCAGATCTAATTCCGGAAGAATTCTCGTTTGTTGTTGCTTAGATCAACCTTGAACAGCAGTATGCCCTTTTGATTGAACTCTTCTTGCAGTTTGGCAATCGATTCGGCATCTAGGTCGAACGCGCGAATATATACGTATCTGTGTCCTTGCGGCGCAGTCTCGTAAGTACTGACAATGCTTGCCAGTCTTCCGCTGCATGCCCTTATCGCATCTGTCACCTCTTTGATCGATCCCGGCTGATCTTCAAGCTGAAATCCGAACAATACACCCTTGTGGCTCAGACCACTCAGGGAAATCAGTGCGGAAAAGAGGTCGTCCTTGGTAATTATACCTTTGATAACTCCTTGTTCGTCCACAACCGGGGCACCGGAAATACCGTTTTGGAGAAGCACTTCCGCAGTCTCCTCTATTGTGTGATCCAATGTCACAGTGATCGGAGGTTTGCTCATGATTGAGCCAACCTCTTTCCTCGCCACATGGTACATGATGTTTTGAAAATCCAGGAGGCAGGCGTCAGAAGGCGATGCGCGCTTGACATCACGATCCGTGACTATTCCCACCATTCTGCCGTCCTCCATGACAGGCAGCATGCTGATGTTATGCTCCATGAGAAGATTTATTGCCTCCTGAAGAGGAGAGCCGGAATCAATGGTTACAACCTTTGTACTCATCCATTCCTTGACCAGCATATACATTTCCTCCTTCGACACGATCCGGTCATTCAAGCCCGCGGACCATGCCGCCAACTCGGATTCGTAATAGGGGACTCAAGATACAAAAATACCAAAAGCGCCATAAGAGTCCAGAGCATTTTCCGTGACACGAATCAGGGAGGTATGCGGGTGCGTAGCAAAAGAGTGAAATCGCGGACCGCAGTTTCGGGAGCGTCTCCGAATTGGGGCCAGGGAGAGCCGTTCGCTGCGGAAGAGACCTGCCGGAAACGACAACATCTGCTATTCTCAATTGCTTCTCGTCTAGAACCGGACTGGCCGCACGCTCGTATAATTCGCAATTTGGTAGTGTTTGACCCGCAACGAAATTCTGTGGCATATTCTAACATCGATTTGGTCGAGTAAACTGAAGCCAGCGGACGTTTTCGTCCGGAAAGGAATGGACGTGACAGAGCAAAACCGGCCCCCTGGCCAGGACCAAGTCCCGCTTGAACAGCAGCCCGAAGAGGAACCTGAAGAGGATGTCATAGACGTTACCTTCTTGGACCGGGTGCTTGCATTTCTGGGGCTGATATATCCTTTTTCATTGGCCGTCGATAAGATGCAGGAACTGCTCCAAAATACGGTCGGCAGTTCAGTGAACAACATGCTGGTGCTGGTCTGCTTAATCGTGTTCCTGGTGCTTGTGAATCGCGTCGCAAAAATGATATACGCGCTTCGCAAGCGAAAGTGACGTCTGATGCGAACTCGCTTTCAAATCAGTAAGATTGGGGGAACCATCTTTGGCAAAGAAGGTCCTCCCCGATTCTTCCTTGTTTGAATGCGAACTGGTATGAAACAGCGCCTCGTAAGCGTTAATATGTCTGTTCCTGAAACCGAGAAAGATCAACTGTCACCGACAGATCTCTGAATAGTGAGCTACCCTGTCCCTCATCTCAGTTGAAATGATGCCTCCAAATACGTAGTATTCTGGTCGCCTTTGTGAACGACAACAAGAGGTTTTGCAAATGGAAAACAGAAACAGGGTGGATGAATCCCATCTTATTCATGCATCTCAACTTGACCTGCCCCCCCGTCTGCTGCTTGGCCCTGGACCCTCCAATGTTCCTCCCAGGGTTCTCCAGGCGCTTGCAATGAACGAAATAGGACACCTTGATCCCAAGTTCATCGAACTGATGAACGAAATTCAGGAACTGCTTCGTTACGTCTGGCAAACGGACAATAGATTTACCATTCCTGTGAGTGGCACCGGAAGCGCATCTATGGAAGCTACTCTGGCCAATTCCGTGGAACCGGGTGATGTTGTGCTTATCGGAGTGAACGGATATTTCGGCGAGAGGCTTTGCGACATGGCTTCCCGTTACGGGGCCGACGTTCGGAGGATTGAAAAGCCCTGGGGTGAAGTTTTTGCACCTGAAGAGATAGGGGATGCGCTCAAAGCCCATCGCCCGGCCATATTGGGTCTGGTGCACGGGGAGACTTCCACTGGTGCCATGCAACCAATGGAAGGTATTGGGAAATTATGCCGTGAATTCGGAACGCTGTTGCTGCTTGACACTGTGACCAGCCTGGGTGGCGCGCCTGTATTCCTGGACCGCTGGCATGTGGACATAGCCTACAGCGGTTCTCAGAAATGTCTCAGCTGTCCCCCCGGCATTGCTCCGTTTACGATGGGCGAACGAGCTCTTGAGAAGCTGAATGAACGAAAAACTAAGGTTGCGAGCTGGTACCTTGATATGAGCATGGTGGGAAAATACTGGGGGAAAGAGCGAACCTACCATCACACAGCTCCAATCAATATGAATTACGGCCTGCGTGAAGCCTTGCGAATTGTCGCTGAAGAGGGCCTTGAAGAGCGCTGGGAGCGCCACAAGAGCAACGCGAACCTTCTGTACGAGGGACTGGAGGAACTCGGAATAGGCTGTCACGTGCCAAAGGAGCACCGACTTCCCAGCCTTACGACGGCCTTGGTGCCTGATGGAGTGGATAGCAAGGCCGTGAGCGGGTACCTTCTGCGCAAATTCAATATTGAAATTGCCGCTGGATTGGGGCAGCTTGCCGGAAAGGTCTGGAGAATCGGGCTAATGGGCTACAACAGCCGCCCTGAGAACGTCAATCTGTTGTTGTCAGCTCTGAAGCAAGCACTCGAAACCGTCGGCTAGAAACCGTCCAGCCGGATGCGTTCTAGAATTTGGTTTTTCAGCCGGAACAGGCAACACACGTTGTCCCTGGTAAAGGCCGCTGGAAGCTTGGTGGATTTGACAGCGGCATTGACACGAAAAAGACTTGGATTCCAGCCTATGGGCAGAGATCGCGCGAACGCGTCCAGCGTGTATGAGTCGAAACACATCCCCGAGGTGTCTGGAGAGAATACTCTCCGGCCTCAATCCTTAACGAGCCTATAGGAGAGATAGTCATACCCGTTTGCGCTCGGACGGTCCAGAACGATCTCCTTGCTGGAATTCTCAAAAGTAATCGAGGATTGGCTGCACTGGAGGCGAAAATAAGGTTGTTTTGAGGGTTAGCCCGAAGCAAACACCTGTTAAGTAAAGCTGAGATTGCTTCGTCGTTCCACTCCTCGCAATGACTTTGTTAGTCCATTGCGGAATGCGGGCGAGGATCATTAGTCAATTCGACGGAATTTTCGCGAACTCCTATAGAATAATTGCGACTTTACAAATGTGCGCTTGAGTGGCCCGTAACAGAGTGTGATTGAAAAGCACTCCTTTGTTAACAGAAGAGAGTCATTAAGGCGCATATCGTTATTGAATAAGTGGCTGATTTTGCTGCCATCAGAAAAAATAGGCGTGAATATTTTGCATACTGTAAAGGTGGTTGACAACTAGCTTTTATGTCGCCCTGCCCCTCTTGCTGTAAACCAGTGGTATTTTGGTATGTTACTGGCCGATGTCCTATCGTCAAGAACTGGCACCGTGATTGCAAGAACAGTTGCCAATCACGAACGGTCCTTACCTCGCTATGCCAATTCGCTTTTTGCCGCGTAATGCTTACGGCTTAAGGCGAATGGTTGAACTCTACTGCGCCCGGCACGGTTTTCTCCCCGACTCCCCGTGATCACTAGGGCGCATCTCGGGCAGGGGGCGGCTAAGTCCCGGCCTCCTGCCTTATAGTTTCGATTCCGCAGCAAGGGGTTTCAAAATGCCAACAGAATCTCTGGTGCAGGAAGCTGCTACTGGTAACGTTAAGCGTGTTCAACAGATTCTCTCCGGCTCGGTCGATGTCAATGTCCAGGATGATTACGGGACCACGGCCCTGATTGAGGCAGCATTCTCAGGGGATGGAGAAATGGTGCGATATCTGCTGTCCCGAGGGGCTGATGTGCACCTTCGCGATGCGGATGGCTCAACCGCTCTGCTTCGAGGTTCGGTCCGAGGCGATATAGAAGTCATCGGACTTCTGCTGGACGCTGGCTCAGAAATCGGAGCAAGAGACAACCACGGCTTACTTCCGCTCATAGAAGCTGCTTATTGGGGGCATGCAGAGCTTGTTACGCTGCTTTTGAGTCGTGGGGCCGATGCGAACGCTCAAGACGACTGGGGCAAAACTGCTTTGTGTTGGGCTGCCTGCCAGGGGCATGCAGATGTTGTCATGAGGTTGCTTGCCCACGGCGCGGACGTGAACAAGGGGGACTTTGACGGAAACAGTCCCTTATCCTGGGCCCTTTTTGAACACCACAGGGACGTGAGCGACATCCTGATAGCCAACGGGGCTTACTCCGAAGTATGCTTTCATGAGTATTGCACGGATCATTCTCACGCGGTTTGCGCTGCATCTTAGAGGGGCTTGCGTATCGAAAGGATGAAGCAGAAGCTCCTACCGATGCGCGTTAAAATCTGTAAGATTGGGGGAACCTTCTTTGGCAACCCAAATTGAGCGATTTTTTGGAGAAATTTGCGGGGAGGGACTTTTTGCAAAAAGTTCCTCCCCGCTCCCCTCCTCAAAAACTCCCAATTTACGGGCTGTTAGTTTCGTCACTTGCTGGACACTTCTTTCAAAAGGGGTGATCACCGCA
>JACRDE010000325.1 GCA_016212935.1 Desulfomonile tiedjei
CTGAGGGGCCATTCCATCCTGTGATCCGCTCAAGTCGATAATGTGGGCTAGGCTCTTGCTACCGGCTAGCGTAGTCTCACTGGGGCCTTTTGCTGAGTCCCCGGCATTCACGTCAGCACATGGGGCAACACACAGTATCGAAAGAATAGAGAGCGCGATGGTTAAGGTTCGCATCTACTTGTCCTTGGCTGCGCACGCGGATTTCCCTCCGGAGGAGGCTGGAAAAGCCTTATATATGACAAATTTTATATTTTCAAGTTGTTGTTTCGTGTGCATCTCAAATGAATTTAATATCCTGAGATAACACACAGTTTTTTAATGCCGCCGATCGAACTACAGGGTTGTCCGCTGTGCTTGAAAAACATCCCGAAGTGTCATCGTCACTGTGTAACGTCTTTTCTGATCATGACTTGAGCGAACGTTTTCTCTTGCAAACGCTTCCGGCCGCGAGTAAACTTACGATCCTACCTGGATGTGCCGAAATTCTTCTCCGGAAAATTTTGTATCATGGCAATGTTGAACACTAGCTTTATTCTGTCCAGCATGAGCCACGACGTAAAAAGATCGGAGGCTATCGCTTCATGAATCTACACGAGTATCAAGCAAAACAGTTATTAGCAACGCGGGGAGTGCAAATCCCGAAGGGCTCGGTTTGCTACGACGGCCTGGAGGCGCTGATTGCCGCGCGGGCACTTGGCTCGGAAAAAGTAGTCCTCAAGGCTCAGGTGCACACGGGCGGAAGAGGAAAGGCCGGCGGCGTCGCCGTTGTCTCGGCCAAAGACGATATACGATCGAAAGCTTCCGAAATTATCGGAAGAAAACTGGTTACCTATCAGACCGGACCTGATGGAAAACCCGTCAGTGCTCTTCTGGTGGAAGAATTCCTGCCTATAGACCAGGAGATGTACCTCGGTGTCGTGCTGGACAGAAACACAGGGCGAGTCACAATAATGGCCAGCGCCGAAGGCGGTGTGGAAATCGAGACGCTCGCTCGGGAGTCCCCTGAGAAAATCGTGACTGTGGGTGTGGATCCGCTCCGGGGTTTGACACCTTTCCAGGCGCGGAATCTCGCATATCGCCTGACTCAAAATAAGGTCCTTGCCCAGCAGATGACAAAAATCGCAACAGTCCTTTACGATATTTTCGTCGGGTTCGACTGCTCGCTGGCGGAAATCAATCCGCTGGTGGTGTCGGGTGACCGAGTCCTGGCCCTGGACGCAAAGCTGAATTTGGATGAAAACGGTCTCTTCAGACACCCGGAATTGGAGCTGCTCAGGGACAGATCACAGGAAGATCAGCTCGAGCTTTCAGCCAACAAGGACGGCCTGAGCTATATAAAACTCACCGGCAACATAGGCTGTATAGTCAATGGGGCCGGTCTGGCAATGGCTACGCTTGACCTGATTGCTCTGCACGGAGGGTCTCCGGCTAATTTCCTGGACGTAGGAGGCGGCGCAAGCGAACAGGGCGTCGCTGACGCAATGAACATTTTGCTGGACGACAAGAGGGTCAAGGCGGTTTTCATCAACATATTCGGTGGAATACTGCGATGTGACGTGCTGGCCCGCGGAGTCATCAGAGCATTGAATGAGCGTGGAGTTGCTCTGCCCATAGTGGCCCGCGTCGAAGGTACGAACATAGAGGAAGGCCGTGAGTTGTTCGAGAAATCAGGCCTTCCCATAGATATGATACCGTCCCTGGATGAGGCAGCGAAGCTCGTGGTCGCCAAGGCCAAATCCTTTAACAAGGAGAGCTGAAATGGCAATTCTAGTGAACAGAGAATCTAGGGTCATATGCCAGGGCATTACGGGACGGAACGGGACTTTCCACTCTCTCGCGTGCCGCGAATACGGCACCAATATGGTGGGAGGAGTTACCCCCGGCAAGGGCGGTTCTTCCGTAGAGGGAATCCCGGTATTCAACACTGTTTGGCAGGCAGTTCAAGAAACTGGCGCGGACGTCTCTTTGATTTTCATTCCTGCGGCTCACGCGAAAGATCCCATCCTGGAAGCAGTGGACGCAGGAATCCGGCTCATAGTCTGTATAACCGAAGGCATACCGCCGCTCGACACTGCATCTGCTTTGCACACCGTACGGCTGGAAGGTCGAGTCCTGATCGGTCCGAACACTCCGGGAATTATTTCCCCTCCGGAAGGCTGCAAAGTCGGTATAATGCCGGGTTACATTCATAAGCCCGGGCCGGTTGGCGTTATCTCGCGCTCAGGGACTCTCACGTACGAGGTCGTGGACCAGCTCACGAAAAACGGACTCGGCCAGAGCACTTGCCTGGGCCTCGGTGGAGACCCTGTGGTGGGCTTGAGCTTCGTAGACGTGCTCAAGATGTTCCGCGACGACCCAAAGACGGAAGCAGTGGTGCTGATCGGAGAGATCGGCGGCTCGGCCGAGGAGCAGGCCGCGGAATTAATCAAGAACGAATTCAATAAGCCGGTGGCTGCGTACATAGCCGGAAGGCAGGCGCCCCCGGGGAAAAGAATGGGGCATGCGGGCGCGATAATTTCAGGCGGCTCCGGCACAGCGCAAGGGAAAATCCAGGCTCTGGAGAGCGCCGGGGTAACCGTGATAGAAAACCTTACACAGGTCGGATTGGTCGTCAAAAGGTTGCTCGGCTAGTCAGTGTTCGTATCGCTTCACGCAGTAAGAGCAGAATTGGTGGTCGGGCGTCAAGTTTAGACCTGCGCCCGTCAGATCGCGCAAACGCGCAAGGCCAAACAAAGAAGAGGAGATTTACATGTCCCTTACGGAACAGAAGTTCGAGGAGCTGAGAAAAAGGCTTGCCGAGGCCGACGAGGCCGGAGGCGCGGACAAAATCGCAAAGCATCACAAGGCCGGAAAGATGACCGCTAGAGAGCGGGTTCTGGAGCTTCTGGACGACGGTTCCTTTGAAGAGATAGACAAGTTCGCGATCCATCGTTGCTCAGACTTCGGCATGGACAAAACCATCATTCCGGGAGAGGGCGTAATTACAGGATTCGGCAGGGTGAACGGCCGAGGAGTGTATGTTTTCGCGCAGGATTTCACGGTTTTCGGCGGTAGCCTGTCCTTTATGCATGCCCAGAAAATCTGCAAAGTAATGGACTTGGCCTATCGTAACGGGTTCCCTCTCATTGGAATCAATGATTCAGGCGGAGCTCGAATCCAGGAAGGCGTGGAAAGTCTAGGCGGCTACGGGGAGGTTTTCTACCGCAATGTGCGCGCTTCCGGAGTTATCCCCCAGATTTCAGTTGTCATGGGGCCTTGCGCCGGCGGGGCGGTCTATTCGCCTGCAGTCACGGATTTCATTTTCATGACCGAGAAGACCAGCTACATGTTCATCACCGGGCCACAAGTCATAAAGCAAGTGACAAGCGAAGAGATCGACCCGGAAAGTCTTGGTGGCGCGAAAGTTCACGGCAGGGTGTCCGGGGTTTGTCATTTTCATTTTCCGACTGAAAAGCAGACTCTGGAGAAGGTCCGCGAGCTTCTTTCATTCATTCCGGACAGCAATCGCGTACCTGCTCCGCTCGGGCCGAACACCGATCCCGCGGACCGTGAGACACCTGAGCTGGATACGGTCATTCCTGACAATTCGCGCAGACCTTACGATATGAAAAAGATTATAGTACCGGTCCTTGACGACAAACACTTCATGGAAGTACACGCGAATTACGCTAAGAATTTGATAACCGGCTTCGGCCGTCTGGGCGGCAAAACCGTCGGTATTGTGGCGAATCAACCGAACTGGCTGGCTGGATGCCTGGACACGGAAGCATCGGTGAAATGCGCCCGGTTTGTGCGATTTTGCGACGCTTTCAATATCCCTCTTTGGACTCTGTTGGACGTGCCTGGCTATTTGCCGGGAACGCAGCAAGAGCATGGAGGAATCATCAAACACGGTGCAAAAATACTCTACGCGTACGCGGAAGCAACTGTTCCCAAGGTGACCCTGATCACGCGAAAGGCATACGGTGGCGCTTACGTGGTCATGTCCAGCAAGCATTTGCGAGCGGATATAAACCTGGCCTATCCCTCTGCGGAAATCGCTGTTATGGGACCGGAAGGGGCCATTCAGATCCTGTTCCGAAAAGAGATAGGCGATGCCCCTGACCCCGCGGCAAGACGTACGGAACTGATAGAGGACTACGTGGAGAAGTTCGCCAGTCCGTATAGAGCGGCCCAGTTGGGATTTGTGGACAGGGTGATTTTTCCCTCGGAAACAAGGTCCGTCCTGATAAAGGCCTTCGCACAACTGGAAAACAAGATTGAAGACAAACCCAAACGAAGGCATGGGAACATTCCCCTTTAACTGACTTGAGGCAATCGCTAAAATAGAGAGGCCGGAATTCAGAAATACTTGAACGGATTGCCCTGATCCTGCTCCCACAGGCAGATCGGCACCAGAGAGGACTGGAGAATGGAAAAACGCATAAGAGTAGTAGTTGCCAAACCCGGGTTGGACGGTCACGACCGAGGCGCCAAAGTCGTCGCAAGAGCCTTGCGGGACGCGGGGATGGAAGTCATTTACACGGGACTCAGGCAAACCCCGGAAGCCATTTTTCAGACCTGTGTGCAGGAGGACGCAGACGTTCTGTGCCTGAGTTCCTTATCTGGCGCACATGACTATCTCTTCCCCAAAGTGGTCGAAATCTTCAAGCAGAAGGGTGTGGATGACGTCCTGATAATGGGCGGAGGGATAATCCCGGAAGAAGATGTTCCCAGGATGAAGGACTCAGGTATTGAAGGGATCTTCGGGCCTGGAACCCGTACGGATCACATAGTGGAGTTCATCAGGACCAACCTGAAAAAGCAACTTTAGGACATTTCAGCACATGTGGAGATTGCGGAAGGAACCTAACACGCACTTCTACAATCTCCATTCTTGAACGAACTCGTCGTATTCCATCCGTCCGGACCTATTGCTCGTTGGAAATGTCCTTATTGTAAACTGCCAGAAAATCCTCGTACATGATAGCGAAGCTTATTCCTTCAGCTTGGGCCTTGTCCTTGGTCCAACTCACTATTCCGATCAGCGTGCCGTCTGCCGAGTAGAGACCGCCTCCGGAGTTTCCTTGATTGATTGGGGTTTGGGTCTGAATTATGCGCAGATGAAAACGACCTTTGCTTGCCTCACGTATGCCTGAGACTGCTCCTTCGGTGTACGTCCAGCTCAACTCATGGGGATTCCCTACGGTGAACACCTTATCCCCGATTTCTACTTCTGTGGTGCGCTCGTATTCAGGCACAGGAATCGCTGCGGGATTAGGTCCGGTAGCCACCAGAGCCAGATCCAGTCCATCAGGAGCGGTCCACCAGATGTATGCTGTTCTGCTGGACCCATCGTGAAAATAAGCTGTTATGAAGTTCCTGGGATCTTCTCTAGCCGGTTCGTTCCTGCTGAACGCAGGATCGACAACGTGGCGGTTTGTGAGGATGAGGAACTGCCCGTCGTTTTCTCCGAGAATCACGCCGGAGCCGCTGAACGATTCCGAGTTGATGAACGCTGGCCATCCCTTTCGCTCCACTACGATAAAGACATTCGCCTCAAGGGCTTTTCGGATGTGCGCAGGCGCACGCCCCAGAAGATTAGGAGCCGGGAAACTGAACTGATCCACCGACCTGTATGCCACAGAGTACGACTTTGGTACAATGAATCCCAGCAAAACCACCCACAGAACAATATCCGCCAGTCCGATCAATAGACCTGCAACCGCCAAGCGTCGGCCTCTGAAAAAAGGGTTTCCAGTTATCTGTCCCAGGGCCGCACCGGCCAGAAGGACTGCGATCGTCCCAGTAATCAGCCCCACCAAAGGTATGCCGAGCAAAGCCAGAACGAAAGACCACAGGGCAAGAGGATGGAGTCTCCTGTCTGCAGGATCGAGATCTACGTACCGCGTTTGGCAATCATGTCCGGAGTTTTCACCCCTGAAGCTGTCATCAAGCAAGCTTCCGATCTCCTTTAGTTTGCTAATGTAACATGGTGAGCCAATTTCTGCTTGATTTTCGGGAGCAGTTCTGCTTAATAACCGATGTGAGTAAATAAACACTCGTTTCGATAACTTGATTAAAGGAGCTAATAAATGACTTTGAGAAAAATTCGTGAAAAGGCTAGAGCAATTGGTGTAAGAAACTACACTCGTTACAAAAAAGAAACTCTAATTCGTGTCATTCAAGAAGTGGAAGGCAATTCGCCGTGCTTCAAGGGCCTATGCGGTTGCGGGGAATACGGATGTCTGTGGAGAGAGGAGTGCCAGAGCTGATCCGGCTGGAGCAGGTGCCAGCGCTTCGAGGTACAAGAGAAAACCCCGTTTCCGAATCCTGCGCGCACTCAAGCGTCCAGCACCGCGGCGCGTGCTGCAGCATTCCTTCAGGAAAGAATTCGCCGGGAAATGCTCACGAAAAGGCTTTTCCCGGCCAAGTCCTCGAAAAAATCGCTCGTGGAAGACAGATTACAATCGCGCATCGCAAGTTCATTCCCACTCGAGTTTCTTTTGCCAGTCAGCCTTACGTCAATAGTCTCACAAACTCTAAACACCATATTTGCGGCAGTAGATAAAATTGTAAACCCTGTTGTGGAATGCACTCTATTCCATGTATGATCTGCATTCGGGAAGATCTTCCTGAGGGGTTGTCAGGTTGAATCTTGCTCGAATTCCCGGCACTCGTTAAGCGAGGCTGGAGAACATTGAGAATGGAGAGAGTATGCCTAAGGTTACCATTCAGACATTGAGGGAAAAAAGGGCGCGCAAAGAGCCGATGACGTTCCTGACAGGGTACGATTATCCCTTTGCCATGTTGGAGCAAAAAGCCGGTATTGACGTGATTCTGGTGGGCGATTCCATCGGCATGGTTGTCTACGGGTACAATTCTACTTTACCCGTTACCGTGGACCTGATGATGCCCCATGTCAAGGCCGTGCGGTTGGGTGCGCCTGATGTTTACCTGGTGGGTGACATGCCCTACATGAGCTATCAGGTTTCCAAGTCAGAAGCTATCCGCAACGGCGGAAGGTTCATGGCAGAAGGCGGGTGCGACGCGGTGAAGCTCGAGGGCGGCAGAGAAATGGCTGAGACTGTGCGCGCAATGGTGGATGCGACCATCCCGGTGATGGCTCATATCGGTCTAACGCCTCAATCTGTAGCTCAACTGGGCGGATACAAGGCCCAAGGCCGCGATATCGCCACAGCCAAGAGGCTCGTAGAAGATGCGGAAATACTCCAGGAGGCCGGAGTGTCCAGTCTACTCCTGGAAGCGGTCCCCGCGGAAGTGGCAGAAATAATAACCCGCAGGTTGTCAGTACCGGTTTTCGGAATTGGCGCCGGACCTCACGTAGATGGGCAGGTTCTTGTAATTCACGACATGATCGGTATGTTCGACAGACACACTCCTAAATTCGTAAAGAAATACAAGTTGATCGGGGAACAGATACTCGAGGCCCTGAAGGAATTCAAAGAAGACGTGGCCGAACGTCGCTTCCCCGCGCTGGAACATTGCTATCCCATGCCTCAAGAAGTGGCTGAGGAGCTCAAGAAAATATATCCCTAACAGGGGCCGCAGACTCGCGTAAGAGATTGCAGGAGAACCCCTTCATACAAGAAGGAGTTCACCTGCATCCCAATGCCGTTGACTTGAGTCGCCAACCCTGGATGCGGTAGCTCTCACCGTCATTCCAGCGGAAGCCGGAATTCAGCCTTTTCAATATCTTCTGGTCCCCTGCTTTCGCCTGGGTGACGCCGTGGGTTGACAGAATTCCCGGTAAGTCAACCACATTGGAGGTTCGCGGAGGAACTTTTTGTTGAGAGTCTCTCCCCGGAGAGTTCCATCCCCAACATCCCCAAATTCGGGACGAAAGGTCGACACATGCGGATTGCTATTGTTGGCGCGGGCGCTTTGGGCTCCGTAGTCGGAGGATTGCTCATCGAAGCCGGCCTGGATACGATATTGATAGAGCGTAACCCGCAAGAGGTGCGCGTGGTAGCGGAAAACGGTCTTCATCTGGAAGGCGTATCAGGGGATCGGGTCATCCGAGCCCGTATAGTCTCAGATCCATCGGAAGCGGCGGGAGCGGACCTGGTTCTTGTCATCGTAAAATCCTACGATACCAGAGCGGCCGTTGACACGGTAAAGCAGGCTATTTCATCAGACGGCGCGGTGCTCACATTACAAAACGGAATAGGCAATTTCGAGACACTGAACGAGGCTTTTCCCGGCCGTGTATTGCTTGGCACTACGACAGTAGGCGCAATGACACTGGGACCTGGCCACTTCAGGCATACCGGCTTCGGCCAGACCCATTTCGGAGAGTCTGACGGCAGAATCCTTGATAGGACCCTTATAGTGGCCGAGATGTTGGAAAAAATGAACGCCGGCCCTGTCCACATTGTCGACAACGCGGTGGGATGCGTCTGGTCCAAGCTCATCATCAATGCAGCGATAAACGCACCCGCGACGTTGTTGAGGGTCCGCAACGGAGACCTGCCTACCGGGGAATCCGGGAAGCGACTCATTCATGAGATAGTGGAAGAGTGCGTCTCAATAGTTCGAGCCAAGGGAATCGAGCTGATCTTCGATGACCCTGAGGAGCGGGTTCTTGCAGTGTGTGAAGGCACTGCCCCGAACCTCAATTCAATGTTCCAGGATGTGCTCGCGGGAAGGAAGACGGAAATAGATTACATAAACAATGCCCTTGCTGCGGAAGCCGAGCGGCTGGGAATCGACGCTCCGGTGAACCGAACGCTAGGCTTGCTGATAAAGTCACTTGAAGCAACCGCTGAGTGCAGGGTGGAATGAGCGATGCGCGAAGGGTTCCGTTGTCGTATGGTTTCAGAGGTGTTTGACTGACCAGGCCACTTGTGCTGCGCTGTTCAGGATTTCTCGTTCCCGGGCTTTGCCTCAATTATTATGTCGAAATAGAGCCCTTCAGAATTACAGGCTTTCGAAAGCAGCCGGGGAACCCTGATGGGTTCCCCGGTATGCCATGAAGGGGTAGGTCGATTAAAAGAATGAGCTTAGGAAAGCGAATGGCATTCCAATAATCTCTGCCGCTGCGTTGATAATCTCCGATCCGGCCGACGATTCTTCGTCGGGATACGGATTTCCGTCCATTGGCGGAGCAGCCGCGGGCGCCAGCTTTATAGTCACTCCGTCACGCACTACACGGTCGGCGGAAGGAGGCAATGGCACTCGTCTTGGGTCCGAGTTCATGAATGCCGGGGCTGGCTGGTTGTAGGCCTGGTTGTGTTGCCCGAAGGCAGCATTCGCCGAGTTTCGGGGTCTCGGAGCGCAGTCCGGCACGCTGCAGACGCGTTCCGTCGGTGCAGAGTACACAGGACGGTGCTGGTAAGCTCCTGCTGCTGTGTGCCACGGATTCTGCGTCACGGGCTTCACCTTCTGAATCGGCTTTGCCCCAATGGCAAAGGTTCCACGATCCGGAGGAGGCGCGATTTTCCTCACCTGAGGGGCGGCCTTTTTATCGGCTTTCTTTTCCGCTACAGCCGGCTTTTCTGCTGATTTCTTCTCCACCACCTTTGGAGAAGGTTCTGTCTTCTCCTCTACTCTTTGCGGGGGCGGTGAGATCACCAGATCTTTTTCCAGGTCGCCTTCCAGGTCTATTGTATCTTGCCGCGCTTCAGACACGAGGTTCTGGGGTTCCTGGCTTCTCTGAGAAGCTTTAGGCGGCGGAGCCATGCCCTTGGAACGCTCCTTGAACGCTATGGCCGGCCTGGCTTGGACGCCTTCTTTTCCCGATACAGGCTCGGGAAGAAGTCTGTCTGACTCCAATTCCATATCGGATGTTGTCTTGATATTGGACTTGAAATCGGCCTTGACCAGAGTTCCGGGCACATGGAGCGGCGTGGGCGGCTTAATGATACCTGCGTCGGCCAACACCTCAAAATTTCCGGCGCAAACCCACGAGGCCGTCAATAAAAGGATGGCCGTCGCAATTGTGCAGATTCTTCCCATACTTGTATCTCCTTTCGCAACTGTTCCCCTGATTGAGGAGCAACCTTGATCTTTGGGATTCTGACGGGTGGGTGTCATATTCCCTCCTTCCCGATGACTGAAGGGGGCATATCACTATCATTGACAATTGTCAAATATAAATCAAAATGTTACAGAAATTTCCTAAAGTAAAGGATTATATTATTGTGCGCAAACGAAGTTGTGGACCGGGCCGGGCTATTGCACGCGGCAAGCCCCGGTACCCTGCAGTCGCTCGACGATACCGACGAATCTTGGTTGTCGTCGCGAGAGGTGAAGATCCGAAGCAATCTCAATTATTGACTGCCTGAGATTGCTTCGCTACGCTCGGAATGACATTTCCCCGGGCCTTGTTCCTCCACTCGAGTGAATGATTGCCCGCGTGGGAATTTGAACATTGACAAAGGGGCCGACCGCGCCTAAAATGCAATGTTTGTTATAAAATATTGCGGGCTTGGGGGTTTGAGAATCGATTTCCGAAGCACCGTATCTCAGGAGAAGTCTCATGTCAGCAAAGAGCAGAACTGGCGAAGAAATTTCGGATATTCGTCCGGAAGGAGTTCATTCCGGTGAGGGCGATTATGCCGGGGATGATGAGGAAGCAGAGGTAGTAATAGCAACGGCCAGGAACATGCCGAGGCCCAGTACATGCCTGCCTGCGCCTCCCATGGGGAAGGTCGGTAAGTGCACGGTGTCCCTGCTGGGTGACATCTCGGCAGTGACTTCCATTGAGGAAGTCGAGAAGACAAACAAATCGGGTCAGGCCAGGACACCTGTCATCACGGTGATTCAGGCCGTATTGGCAAGGGCAGGAGGAAGTATGCTCCTTGAGGAGTTGGCTCCGGAGGTCCAGAAATACTGGAACCGTCCTTTTCCCACAAGCCCATATTCAACTGAAGAGTTTATATACATAATAGCTAGGCATTCCGATAACATCCGCACAAGTTGAAGTCATCTCGTGTATTACTGGTCCCCCCGGTTGCGGGTATGGTACGTAGCCTTGAGGTGATCCAAAGAGCTTGTGATATCGGAGCAATTTTTGAAATCTTTCAGCAATTCCGGTAGGGC
>JACRDE010000322.1 GCA_016212935.1 Desulfomonile tiedjei
AGATCCCAATTGACCATACGAAGACCTTCAGAAAGGAGAACTGTCTCATGTTGAACATTCTGAGACGGAGCTTAATGAATAAGGTAGTGGTGTTCTGTTTGTTTTTCTCATTAATCCCCGCGGCACTTGTCGGGTATTTTTCGTTCACAAGAGCCAGTGCCGCATTGCAGGAAGCTCAATTGGAGAAGCTTGAGGCAGCCAGGGACTTGGCCGCCAAAAATGTTGCTGACTACCTGTCTGCTACGGTCAACGACCTGGTGTTCCTAGCCGGAAGCAATTCCGTTCAGGAGGCATACGAAATACTGTCATTCTATGCTGAGGCTCAGGAATCCCAGAATGAAGCCTTGCAGCTCGAAATAGACACTGACAAATACTCCAGAATCGTAGAAAAGATAGATCCCTTGTTCAAGAGGTGGATCGCTTTGTATGAACCCTCGGAGGCACACCATGACCTCCTGGCAGTAGTGGGCAGCGGCATTGGACATGTGAGTTACAGCGTAAAGCGAGCCAAGGATTTCAACGTCGACATTAAAACCGGCTCACTTAGGGACAGCATACTCGCGGGGCTCTTCGACAAAGTGAGTAAAACCCAGAAGCCAACTATGAGTGACTTTGGTTACTATGAGCCCATATCCGGACCCGCAGCTTTTGTCGGCGTTCCGGTTCTTAAAGATGGCAAGAAATTCCTAGGAATGCTGGCCTTGCGAATCGGGCCGGAAAAGATCGACTCTTTGATGTCCCTGACCGCTGACATAGGCCGGACCGGCAACGCTTTTATTGTGGGCGAGGATTTGCTGATGCGCTCCAATGCGCGCGGGACGACTGATGCAATCATGAAACAGAAGGTGGATTCCAGGGCTTCCAGAGAGGCCGTAGGAGCCAAGAAAGGCATTGGGCAGATTGAAGGAACACGCGGGCAGCAGGTGCTAACCGCATGGTCTCCTGTTGGGCTGAAGAACCTGGCATCCCTGGCTCCCGGCTTTGACTGGGGCATTGTTGTCAACATTGACGCAGAAGAAGCCTTCTCACCCATAACGGCGCTGGGGCGATGGGTTCTGGTAATTGTTCCTGCAATAGGCCTGTTTGTGGGCTTGATCGCGTTCACCCTGGTCAGGCCCGTGACGAGGGTTATTACAGAAATTGCCGGAAAAGTTAGGGAACTCAGTGCTGGAGACATGACTACCGAAATGCCTCAGACCAAAAGAACCGATGAGCTTGGGTCTCTGGTTTTCGAGCTGAGAAATCTTGTGAAGGCCATGAGATCGCGATTGCGTCAGGTCCTGGAGGCCACCAACGTACTCTCCACATCCGCGGCAGGGATCTCAGCAACTGTTTCCGAGTTGGCCCAGAATATTGCCATGACGTCATCTTCAGTGGCACAGACCGTCGCAACGGTCGAAGAAGTGAAGCAAGCCGCCCTTATGGCAAGTGACACAGCTAAAGACGTCGCCAGAAGTTCTCATCGAGCGGTTGAGGTATCGCAGGACGGCAGGCAAGCCACTGAGGTAACCATCGATCGGATGGGCCTCATCAGAGTTCAGATGCAATCCATCGCAGAAACGGTCGTCATGCTCAGCGAGCATAGCGAGAGCATCGAGAAGATAATCGAGACGGTCAAAGATCTTGCGAATCAATCCAATCTTCTGGCTGTTAACGCTTCCATAGAAGCCGCAAGAGCAGGCGAACAAGGCAAAGGCTTCGCTGTCGTTGCTCATGAAATCAAGAATCTGTCGGAGCAATCTGATGAAGCCACTTCGCAGGTACGATCTCTTCTGATGGACACACGAAACAGGATCAGTGCGGTAGTGTTGGCCGCAGAGCAAGGGACCAAGGCAGTGGAGGGTGGCGTGCAGGAATCCAACAGGGCAGGGGAATCCATCCAGACTCTGGCGGAAACCGTTTCCCGGGCGGCTCAGGCTGCACGTATGATCGAGGCCACAAGTGAGCAGCAAACAGCGGGAGTAAGTCAAGTTGCTCAGGCAATGGCGAATATCGAATCAGCCACACGCCAAAACTCCGCCGGCATGGAACACATACACGAGGCTACCAAGAAACTGGATCAGCTTGCCGCACAACTGGAGAGTCTCCTGGGGATTTACGTTTTGGAGAAGAAGGCTCGATAAGATTGGGGGAACCTTCTTTGGCAAAGAAGGTCCTCCCTGATTCTTCCTTGTTTGAATGCGAGCTGGTATGAGGGCTGGAGATCTCCGTGAAAGATATCATCAGGCTCAAGTCGGTTCGCTTTGCACGCTTCCCTGTAATTGCAAAAGCTCTTTCACAATTTCGATAAGATTCTGAACCAAAAAGGGCTTCTCCACTATGCGGTCCACCCCGGACTCGAGTAGCTTGTCTTTTTCACCAAGCAAACCGCCCCAACCGGTGAGTAGAATGAAAGGCGATTTCTGAAGCCCTCTTTCCAAACGAATATTTTTCAAACTCCTTCCCACGTCCCAGCCGTTTAGTTCCGGCATCCCCAGGTCGCAAATAACAACGTCCACACTCTCTTCTTTGAAGATTTCTATGCCTTTGTGACCGGACAAGGCGCTCAATACTTCCAACCCACCTCTGGTAAGGCCGTTTCGAAGCACCCACACGCTGTCTTCTGAATCGTCTATCACTAGGACTCGGCATGTCAGCTCAGTACTATGCACCTTGGGAATTGACCTCTTTTCGGAACTGATCTTCTCCAGTGGCAGCTTCACGGTGAACACGGTCCCTTTGCCGGGCTCACTCTCGGCAAATATTGTGCCTTTGTGCCGCTTTATGATTCCGTAACTGCTGGCAAGGCCCATTCCTATTCCGTCGACGCCTTTGTCACTCCAGAAGGGTTCAAATATCCTGTCCAGATTTGGTTCGGCTATTCCGACGCCATTATCCTGGATTCTGAGATACGCGTGATCGTCATCGATGCAGGTCAGGACAGTAATTTCTCCACCCCGCGGTAAGGCTTCGACCGCATTCTTGATAAGATTCACCCCAACCTCGAACATCTCATTTTCTTTGCCCCTCACAAGGCACCCATTTGTCAAATTCTGATGCAGTGAGATTTTTATCCCACGTCTCTCTGGCCTGGTCTTCCAATATGGCTTCAAGATTTCAATGGTTTGTTCCACTGTAGAAGAAAGGTCGAAGACTTTTCCACTGACAGCTGCTTCGTCGGTGCGTGCGTGTGCGAAATCCTGAAGACGCCTGACGGTATCTGCTCCAGCAGAGGCGCTCTTGATGATTCGCTTGATCTTGGACTTGGCTTCGGAAGCATTGTCCGCTTCCAAATCCGCCAACGTTTCATACGCGGCGTTCATTACGATCTGGAGTATGTTGTTGAAATTGTGCGCCACCCCGCTTGCCATGTCCCCAACCGCCTTGATCCGTGCCGATTGCATGAGTAACTCGTTGGTCTTCTTTTCAGCGGTTACGTCCCTGATATAGACAGCTACTGCACTGACCGCTCCTTCCGAATCCACGACCGGGAAAAAATTACTGTTGTAGAATCTCCCAAGTTGCTCAGCCTCGAATCGCAAAGGCTGTGCAGAATCAATTACCTCAAGGAATCGACTTTTTTCTACGCCAGCGAGACCGGTAGGCGCCAGTTCAAAGAGCGATCTGCCAAGAAGCTCAGAGACCGGGGTCCGGAAGTGTTTGCCAACTGGTTCATTTGCGGCCAAAAAAGTTCCGTCAGCCCCAAGTAAGAACGCCATGTCCGATGTGGCGTTCAGTAGCCCTTCAATGGTCTCTTTGCTCCTGGTCAACTTTTCCTGGACTTGCGCCCGCTCGACGATTTCTCTGTGAAGTTGTTCCGCTGTCCGTTCAAGTTTGGATGTTCGTTCCTTAACCAATTTTTCAAGTTCAAGTTTGCGTTTCTTGTCGTGCAGGCTTTGTTTCTTTTCATGGGTCAAATCTTCAATGAGAGCCAGGATGAGTCTAGTGCCCGCAATTCTTATCGGGCGGAGAGTTATTCGTCCCCAAATTCTGTTTCTTTCGATTTCTACAACCGCTTCCATCACTCGCGGTTTTCTGGAACCAAACACCTCATCTATGGTCGCGTAAGCTGATGCTGCATCTGACTGAGTCGCGAAAAGAGAGGTGAAAGGTCTACCCTGAATATGTTCATAAGCGACGCTGATCTTCCTGCAGGCTTGGTTGGAAACGGCTATGTTGTAAGAATCGTCGATGAGCAAAGCAGGGATCGGCAGTACCTGCAGTACCTTGCCGAATGTTGTCGCCCAAATTCCGCCACTGATATAGAAGCTGCCGGATGACGTTATGTCCTTTGTGAAAAGGGCATCCAGGTCGATTGTCTCGGTGACGGTGAGCCCCAACCGTGTTTCGGAATCTGCTGTAAGAAGCTGAAAATCGTTATGTTCATCATCACGCATAATTATTTCCGATTCGACTTCATGCGAGTGGGGGCGCGGATGTCACGCCAACGGGATACTAACCGAAAAAGTCGAGCCTTTGCCCGGAGAGCTGGTTGCGCGAATATCGCCCGAGTGCAATTTAACTATGGAATAACTTATGGATAGCCCCAAGCCGGCTCCGTTGCCCCAAGGTGATTGTGAAAAGAAGGGATCGAACACCCTCTCGATGTGCTCATCCAGTATTCCGTGGCCTGTATCCGAAACGACGATCAAAGCGTCGGCTCCGTTCCTGTCCACAGTGGTGCTGAGCGTCCCTCCAGTCTCCTTCATGGCGGCGAATGCATTCATGAAAAGATTCATCAATGCCTGCGTGAGCAGCGCAGCGTTGCCGTTGACAAACAAAGGCTGAGGATGAAACGTGAAAACCAGTTGGACTCTCTGACCCTTTGCATGGCCGGCCACTGATTTCTCTAATTCTCGCACCAATGAAACTATGTCCAGGGCCGTTATGCCAAATTCGGTCACTGGTCTGGCGAACGTCAACAGGTTTTCTATAATGACCGACGCCCGCTGTATGCCCGACACAATCTTTTTCGCACAGTCCTTCCGAAAAGCCTCCGGAACATTGTCGTCCATCAAAAGCTGGGCAGCCGAAGAAGATATGGCCAAAGGGTTCCTGATCTCGTGGGCAATGCCACCGGCAAGATTGCTCAGAGCGTCCATCTTCGTGGCATTCTGCACCAGCACCTGAGAAATCTTGTAAGCAGTGATATCATGGACAATTCCCTGACACCTCAAAATGCTCCCGTCTTTGCCTCTGTGCAGTGCGGCGGTTACGAGGCACTCCATAACTGCGCCGTTTTTATTGTGCAATTGCATTTCGTGATCTTTCACAGAGCCATTTTCCAAGAGCTCTCTCACAAATTCCGTCCATATTTCGGAACTGACGAACATCTGTCCGGTGTTTCCGAGCACGTCGGCTTTCGTGCAATCGAAAAGTTCCAGGAAGGACCGATTCATGTCGATAAACCGACCTTGAGCGTCCGTAATGTAAATTGCGTCCCGAGAGTCCTCGAAGAGTGTCCGATATCTGTCTTCACTCTCGATCAATTGGTTTTGGACCTTTATGCGCTCGGAAATCTCCTCTTCAAGCCTTGCGTTGGCTTCTTCCAGAGCCTCCCGCCTTGCCCGTTCGGCCTGGAAAACCTCTGCGAGATCTCGTGCATAGCTCAACAATTGTTCAGTGGAAAGGGCTTTGTCCTGTGCATTATCAGCTTGGATATACGGAGCTTTGGTATCAGGCATGGATCAATGCCTTCCATATGCAATTGATTGCGTTTGAAACGTGGTGCGTCACGGTGCGAATCAATTCCTGGTGACAGCAGAACCATTATATGGGCATAGCCGTCGATCGGCAAATCTTTTTGGCAGCCAATGTCCTCTCAGTTACTCTGGGTCACTAATGAATCATAGTTGCCATTGCGAGGGGCAAAGACCGGAAGTCATCTCGATAATTGACAGTTGCGACCTGCACCTTACGGGACCTGACCGCTCCGGAGAATGGCGGTTCATCTTTTTCCGTCTGGTCTCCAATTCACGTAAAGCTTTGCTCAAGATCCCAGCGCCTTCTGTTGATCGGGTCCAGATTCCCGTAATAATGGCACGTATAATGCACTAAAATCTGGCAGTAACCCCTTATGTTTGGTTTGGGTCCATGTATCGTTTGACCGGCCGTAGCCTGCTCGCGCGGGTTTTACGGCCGCTTTTACAGAAACCGGCAGTCTCGCCGGATTAGATTCGCGTCGGACGCACACTGTCAAGCGAGTGGCGCAAAATGGCTGAAATCCATAGTCTGATGAGACGTATTCCTTCCGCGTACAAGTTTACGAAAAGCCCCGGCTCCATCGCTTTCTCACCGAATCCCGCCCGGGGCTTTACTTTTCCGGTCACCCTATACGAATGGCACATCAAGCAGGTAACCAAAGGGAGTGAAGTCTGCAGGAGGTCTCCTGAGAAAAGCCGAGCTGTGGCGTTGGCGGAGAAGGAGATTTCTCGCAAACGACCTTATCCCAAGTCTGGACATTCCCTGAGTAAAGGGGAATTGGCAATTTACGCAGCTGATTTCAAGGCTCGTTTTGTTGAAACGGGCGTTTGTCGCGAACGCTCCAGAACAGGGTTTGCGGTTGTAGAGAGAACGAGATGACTCTCTGCGCGCATGCTCCATTCGGATTGCCGCCGGTTATACTAACTCTCCGGCTTAGGACCGATTTATATGGAAACAGACTCACAACTATGGAATCTGTGCTATGGTAACTTTTCCATAGTGTCGGAAATGAACAAACCCGGATGTGAGCATGAACAAATCAGTCGAATCAAAATCTCCAACCCGAACACTGATCTACATCCCGATAATACACACGCAGGCTGACATGGGCGCACTCAGGGATCACGTTAAGAAAGCCTCGCTTAAAAAGCTTGGCATATCGGGCTGGAAGAGAAAAATCACACTCGTCGACAAATATTGGACCGAAATAGACAAAGTAATTGAAGGGTTGTCACTTCCCATGGAAGGAGTTCGGATCTATCAAGATGCGTTGCCTGTTTCCGGGAAGGAACTCGTAATAATTGAGGAACTTGCCAAGTCAGGCAGCCGTAACTACGCTTTGCTACTTAGCCTCATCAGCAAAGGCGCGGTGATAACAGGGACTGAATCCCTTGAACTCCTTCTGGAGGAGTACGACCACGTTAAGAAAACTCTCGAAGCGGAATCAACCGAAGTCCGGGATGCTGAAAAGTCCGCGAGCGGTTCAATCCTTCAAAGACGAGACAAGTTCATAGCAAAGCGCATCAGCGAAACACTCCTAACGGGGGAAGTGGGACTCATCTTCCTTGGCATGCTTCATTCATTGGAGCCATGGCTGGATAAAGACATTCGAGTGGTTTATCCGATTCATACACCGTTCAAGCCAGGCGCTCAAACGGTCTGAATCGATCCGAGGCCGATTCGCCGCCGATCATGTTGGTAGGACCGGAGACAGAGTAATGTCAACAAGCGAGGCCCGTATTCTCATCGTTGATGATGAAAAGGATTTTTGCGAAATATTGTTCCATGTGGTCAGGAGAGAAGGATTCGCACCGCTGGTCGCTCACAGCGGCGAAACAGCTCTGGAAATGGTCCGGGTAGGGATGCCTGATGCACTGCTCTTGGACGTGAAAATGCCGGGCATGGATGGGATGGAAGTGCTGAAGCGGTCCAAGGCGATCGATCCGGATCTTCCTGTTCTGATGATTACAGCCTACGGCGGAGTCGATGGGGCTGTACAGGCGATGAAAGAAGGCGCATTCGACTATCTGGCCAAGCCTCTGAACAACCACGAGCTGGTGGAAAAACTGCGACGAGCCCTAGCGAGCAGGACTTACAAACAAAAAAAGCTGCTCCCTCGCGACAGGGCCAAGAATTCCTCGATGCTCAACCTGGAAGAGATCATGGGACCAAGCGATCCGGTCCAGAAAATCATTTCCGATGTGAAACTAGTTGCGGCCTCCAATTTCACGGTAGTAATTCAGGGGGAGACTGGAACAGGAAAAGAACTGGTCGCCCGCGCGATTCACAAGGCTAGCCTTAGGAGTGAGACTCCCCTGGTTGCGCTCGATTGTGGCGCCAGCCCGGAGACGCTGTTCTACAGTGAGCTGTTCGGTTACGAAAATGGCGCCTTCACGGGCGCAACTTCCCGCAGGCCCGGAAAGTTTGAAATGGCTCAGGGCGGAACCCTGTTTCTGG
>JACRDE010000323.1 GCA_016212935.1 Desulfomonile tiedjei
GCGAAGGCTTTCCGCACTCCTGGGAAGATTGAGGCTGCTCAAGAATCTTAGAGTGTCAAGTTTACGAGACTCACTGCGGTAGAGAGACCAGACGGAATGCCCCCTTTCAAGAAGTTCAGCAAGCAAATATTCTCCCAGGAAGCCTGTGCCTCCGGTGAGAAGGACTTTCATTGGTCCGCCCATAAATCCCTCCGAGCTTTCGAGTCGTTGAAATGAGTGCCGGTGATTGCCATTTTGGGGACAAACCGCGCAATCGCTACAATTTAGAAGATCTCGGCCTATTATGCAAGCTCAATGACGGTCTTCGGGAGCGGGGTGACCGAAAACGATAAAATTGAGGTTGTGATAAAGTGGCTTTGGGAGCCGCGCTTGCTTCCAAGAGGTTTTTTGAGCTTCCAAGTTCGCTCAAATATGCTATATATAAAGTTTAATTTATTAACTAAAAAAAAGGTGTGCCAGTATGTCCGATAATTTTGACGCTCCTGTGATCGCATTTGTGTGGAGACCCGAGGAAATAAAATCCTCCGTCGTGGAAACCGCGCGTAGCACAGGCGCTCGAATAATCTTCGATCTGTCCCAAGCCGATCTGAATAATGTTGGAATCGCTCTGTTGCAAGCCGATGCCTCCAATGACGTAGTGGATCTCAAGATTTCTTCTGCTGCGCTCATGGACGCGGGAATTTTTGAATTTCTTGAAGAAACCGGAATCAGCAGGGTGTGGGTCGAATTTCAGCCCTGTCTTCTCAACAAGGGGACCGAAAGCTTCTGGCAGAAGATCGAGGAACTCTCAGGGCGGTTCGAAATCATCCCTGTGTTGGGAGATGTAGATCTCATCCGCCAGACCCTGGAAAACCATCCGCAAATACGGAGCCTAGCCCTCAAGGGGAGCGAGTCTTCCGGTTATGTGAGCACTGAGACCGCTTTCACTCTGTATTCCGCTGTGCGGGAGATCACCCTTGGCAAGGATGAAGCTCCGAGTTTATTCCTGTGGGGCGGCATAGCTCTTCCAGAGGCGACAGCGGCTTTTTTAGCCACAGGAGCCATGGGGGTTGTCTTTGAAAGCGTCCACTGGTTGACGGATCTCGTGTCCATTGATGCTGAGACTCGGAAGAAAATTGCCAACCTCCGGCCGGATCACACGGATCTCATCGGCATGAGCCTTGGAGTCCCCTGCCGGTTATTCAACAAAGGTAATTCCAAGGCGGTAAAGGAACTGAAGGACTTCGCTGGGTCACTGTGTGGGGCTGAAATCGGAGAAGAACAAAAGCGCTTTTTCACCGATCAGGTGAACGACAAGTCCGTACACCCTCTTGAAAGTAAATTCGCCAGAGACGAGTTGATCCCCATCGGGGTGGAAGCCGCGTTTGCGGACTCCTTTGTGAGACGCTTCGGGTCCGGGACCGAAGAAGCTTTCAACAATTTCCTGACTGCCGTTGATGGGTGCCTGTCATCGGCCCGAGACAAAGAAAAGGCCTTCGTGAACAGTCCCACTGCCGCGGAGATGGGGACTCGGTATCCTTTTATTCAAGGCGCAATGTCCTGGATAACGGACAGCCCAGAGTTCGCCAGAAGAGTTGCGGATGCCGGAGGTTTACCGACTCTCGCCCTGGGTATGATGGAGCAACGCGTTCTGGATGAAAAACTGGGCAATGTTGCCGAAATTATGGGTGACAAACCTTACGCGGTGAACGTGATTACGCTCTCCGAAAATCCCCACAGGGATGTCCAACTGCAATGGATACGGCAGACAAGACCGAGATTCGCGGTGATTGCCGCAGGAGAGCAGTCTCATGCTGCAGAATTGATGAAAGACGGAATCGAGGCAATTTATATCGCTCCCAATGAGGAACTTTTGAAAATGGCCTTGGACGCCGGAGTGCGTTACGTGATCTGTGAAGGCCATGAGGCCGGGGGCCATGTCGGCCAGCACAGCACGCTCACTTTGGCACAGATAGTATTCGACCAAAAGAAACGCGATCCGCACTTGTTCAAAGACCGTAAAATCATCCTCGCCGGGGGAATATGCAATCGTGAAACAGCGTTTATGGCTGCAATGCTGGGAGCTGATGCGGTTCAGATGGGTAGTGCGTACCTGGCCACCTCGGACATAGTTGAGACCGGGGCGCTGACAGATTTTTACAGGCGAATGATTCTGGAATCAGAACCTGGCTCGACCGTTATCACAGGGGAGGGCACCGGACTCAGGATCCGATCTTTGCGAACCCCGAAAATAGATGCCGTCTGTTCACTGGAAAGGGATTACGCCGCCGGTTCCGAAAATGAAGCGTCATTCCGGCATAAAATCGAGGCGTTGAGCGCAGGCAGCCTATTCGTAGCGGCTCGAGGAATGGACCGGCCCGGCGGTTCAGCGCTGGGCGATGATAGCTTGTTTGAACAGGGACAGTTCATGAGCGGTGCATGCGCTGGTGTGCTGAAAAAAGTGCTAACTGTGAAGGAATTTCATCTGGAACTGTCGGAATCTCCTCTGGCTGAAGGCCTTCCTGTAAGCGGACCGATCCGGCGAATCCCCGCGGCCAGGCCCAGTCCGGCTGAGATTCATGAGGCGTCCGCGCGGAAAACTCGGTCCCCCGAGCCATCCGCCTACGAGCACCCGAACGGTGAACGAATAGCCGTCACCGGAATGAGCGTAGTCAACTCTCTCGGCAACAGCCCGGAAGCGGTGTGGGCTGCGTGCCTAGCCATGAAGTCCGGGATAGTCGCAGTGCCTCCATTCCGGTGGGACCACCAGCTTTTCTACCATCCCCGGCCTCGCATGCCCGAAAAAACCTACTGCAAGGTGGGTGCATTCCAGAACATCCAAATCGACCGCAAAGACATCGGAGTCCCGCCGCAAGACTTTCGCACCATGACGGACGCCACGAAGATCTCCATGTGGCTTGCCAGGAACGCTATTGAAGAATCTGGGATACTTGATTCGGATATTCCCAGAGAACGCATAGCTGTGCTTATTTCTCAAAACTCCGGCGAGGCAGCCTCTACATTGCAGGACGTAATAATAAGGGGTGCTTTGACAAAAATCGTCTCGGCTATGAAACAAGTTGTGCCGATGGATGCGGCCACTGAAGAAGCCGTGTCCGACGCTGTCAGGTCCGGGAGAATTGCTATTGACGACACAACTCTGCTGGGGCGCTTGAACTGCTCGGCAGGCGGATTCATATGCAACAGGTACGGATTCATGGGGCCGAGCTTTTCTGTTTCCGCTGCCTGCGCAACCGCTCTTGTGGCACTTTTTAGCGCTGTGCAGATGATACGGAACGGAATCATCGACGCCGCTGTGGTCGGCGGAGGCGAGGAATTTCTCACCCCGATGCATTTTCTTGAGTTTTCTGCTCTGGGAGCTCTCGCTGGGCTTTCAGGCACAGAGCGGCTGCCTTGGGAGACGAGCAGGCCCTTTGACGCTGATAGAGACGGAATGGTGCTGGGCGAAGGCGGCGGAATGATCGTAATAGAGCGCGAATCCGTTGCAAAGAAGCGAGGGGCCGCGGTTCATGCGTACATAACCTCAATGGGTGCGAGCAACAATCACCTCGGAATGGTGGAGTCCTCGAGAATAACTCAGGAGATAGCCATACGCTCGTCCTTTACAGACACGTCGTACGGACCGGAGGGCGTGGACATGATCGAGTGCCACGCGACCAGCACTCGCCAGGGCGACGTGGAAGAGGTCCAGGCACTAAAGGGCTTTTACAACGGCGAGAAGCGTACAGTGCTAACCTCGTTCAAGTCCCAGATCGGCCACACGCTGGGCGCTTCCGGAATAAATAGCCTCATCCGCGGAATCATGGCAATGAATGCGGGTGTTTTTCCGCCAACCCTCAACTGCAATAACCCGGATCCCGATATGGGTATTGAGGGCTCCGGGATCACCATATTTGCCGATCCTGTGCAATGGACGACTCCGAACGGTAGACCAAGGCGGTTTCAGGTCAACGCGTTCGGATTCGGGGGCTCAAATTACGTAGTGCAACTGGAACAGTCAATGGATGCAAAAGACACGACTATGGTTTCCTCGGATCGACATGAAAAACGGATTGAAGCGGACGATCAGCCGGCACTACCGGACGGTATTTCCTTCTACAAGGCTGAAATAGGTGGAAAGAACTATCGCGTTTCCGTGGTAGCCGATACGGATGATGACGCGCAGGGCCGCATCGCCTCTACAGAACCTTTTACTGACTGCGGACCTGTTGCTGCCAAGCGTCTCAAGGCGCTTGCCCGCCAGAGCATTCACATTGGGCAGGCAGACATGCCGACCACACCGCTGGCTTTTGTGTTTCCGGGCCAGGGTTCCCATTATGCGGGCATGAGTCACGAGCTCTATCAGACCTTTCCGATTATACGTGAATGGATGGACCGGGCAGCGGAAGTTGCGGAATTCGACATCCTGCAACGAATGTTCTTCGACAACGAGGAAGATCTCCAGAAGACTCGGTGGCAACAACCAGCGCTGTTCACCATGGAATATGCCATGGTACAATATCTCGTTTCTTTGGGGATTCGACCCACTGCAATGGCAGGTCACAGTCTCGGAGAACTGACTGCTTTGTGTCTTGCTGGTGTGTACTCTTTTGAAGACGGCTTCCGCATTGTCAATAAAAGGGCAATATGTATGGACAAGGCTTGCTCCATGCACGTAGACCCCGGAGTGATGATGGCCGTGGATGCGCCTATAGAGTTTATCGAGGACCTGCTGACGCAAAATGAGGGCATTTATATAACCAACTTCAATTCCCTCCATCAGATCGTGCTGGGTGGAAATACCGAGAAGGTTAAGGCACTCGGAGCGGACCTCAAAGCGCAAGGCTACCGGAATACCCTGCTGAGGGTCAGCATGGCATTCCATTCTCCCATTATGGAATGCATACACGACGAACTAGAGGAGTTCATCGCGGGCATTGAATTCCATCCGCCCCGGCTACCGGTCATTTCGAACACCACTATGAAGCCTTTCCCCCCGGACACCTCCGAGATCAAGAAAATCGTAATGGCTCATCTCGAATCCCCCGTACGTTGGATACAGAATGTCCGAACTCTCTGGAACGACTACAATGTGAGGCTTTTTGTGGAAGTGGGCCCGCGAGACATCCTCAGCAATTTGATCGCTGACACTATAGAGGAAGCTGAATGCCTGCAGACTTGCTTGCCCTCTGCGGAGGCCATGATTTACAGAACTGCGCTTGCTCAGCTTTTTGCCAGAGGACACCTGCCAGTGCGGAAACCGTTACAAATGGCACAATTCCCCAAGTCCTGCAAGTCCCCGGAGCCCGTACAAATGCAGACAGCCCCAACCGTAAGGCCTCAGGCTTCGATACAAGTATCTTACGCAGGCCCGGCTTCAACTGTAGCGTCGTCGCTTGAAGGCATAGTCCAAAGAGAAATCGGTGCATTCGTGTTGGAGAGTTTCGGACGATTCCTCAGGCCCAACATA
>JACRDE010000324.1 GCA_016212935.1 Desulfomonile tiedjei
AAATCCAGGATTGATTTTCCAATGATCTCTTCGATTGTGAAACCGAGCATGCGGCAGTAGGCTGGATTCGCAAATGTCACGGTTCCAACGGTATCTGTCTGAACTATGCCGTCGGAAATGGTTTCCACCAACTCCCTGTATTTCTCCTCGCTCTCCCTCAGTCTCGTTTCCATTTTCTTTTTGAAGAGAACGATCTCTACGGTCCTGGTCAACTCGAGAGGAGACACCGGTTTGTACAGGTAACCGTCTGGCTCCGTTTGCTTGGCTCTTTCGAAGAGCCCTTTTTCCGAATGGGCAGTGAGGTAGACTATAGCGGGATCCTGTTGGGTTCTGATTTGCTGGACAGCCTCGATCCCGTCTATCGCTCCTCGAAGCTGGATATCAACCATCACAAGGTCTGGTGAGGCCTGATAGGTGGTCTTCACGGCCTCCTCGCCCGTTTCGCAGATGCCTATGACTTCATGCCCCGATTCTTCCATCAGTTTGGCCAAATCCTCTGCTACGATCAATTGGTCTTCCACAATTAGAACGCGAGCTTTGCTCATTCAAGCCCCCCATCATGACCTAAGATTGAAGCTCAGGATGACCTCTGTTCCACGATCCCGTCGCACTTCGAGCTGACCTCGAAGTTGCCGGGAGAATATTCTTACGAGATCAAGCCCAAGCGTACCAGGATTCTGGATTTGGATGTTCTCAGGCAAACCCACTCCGTCATCAGCTACGGAGAGTTCCAAGATCGATTCTTCTATCTCTCTTAGAATGACAGATATTTTTCCCGTTCGACCGTCGGGGAAGCCATGCTTGAGTGAGTTGTTGACCATCTCTGTGACGATGAAGCCCAAGGTTACACAGGTCTCGAGATCCAGATCTATCTCAGCGATCTGTAGTTGAAGTTTTACGTTCGATCCTACGTGGCCCAGACCAGCCATGAGATGCTCGGCGAGACTGGACAAATAATTCCGGCTATTGATTTCGGACAAATTGTCAGATTGATAAAGCTTCTCATGCGCCAAAGCCATAGACCTTATCCGATCTTGTGACTCGAGGAACATTCTTCGGTGATACTCGTCCTTGGCGTGGCGACCTTGAAACCTGAGCAGGCTGCTGACCACCGCAAGGTTGTTCTTAACACGGTGATGGATTTCGCGAAGGAGTACTTCTTTTTCTTTCAGTGATTCTCTGATTTGCTCTTCGGCTTTCTTGCGTTCAATTATCCCTCGACAAAGTGTGACTATGCGAATCCCTAGTTCGCCCTTGACGACTGTAGCATTGATCTCTATTGGAACGAGATTACCTTCCGTGTCTACGTAGTCAATTTCGAGATTTCGTACAAAGCCATTGCTAAGGCACAGGGAAACTTCACGGGCATTCCTCTGCTTGTCGTGTTCGGCGGTCCACTCGAGAACCAACCTTCCTTTTATCTCGTCCATGCTTGTACGACCCGTTAGTCGAACATACTCCGAATTCGCATCCAGGACGCGCCCCTGTTCATCGATTACCACGAATCCGGTGTCCGTAGTCTCGACTAACGATCTATACAACCGTTCGCTTTCCTCAAGCGCTTTCAACGCTTTCCTGTGTTCGGTCATGTCTCTGGCCACACCCCACAGATACCGAGGCGTTCGGCTTTCATCAAAAACCGCATAGGATTGGAGTTCCACCGGGAATACACTACCATCCTTGCGGATGTATTCCATCTCGTATACACCGGAATAACCATTCCCCAGCAACCGCTTTTGCCATATCTCCTCCGATTCCCACTGTCGCCAATGGGCTGGCGTGATGGAGTAAAAATCGGCGAGTTCCTGAAGTTCATTCAGCGAGTAGCCCAGCATTTCGCAGTAGGATTGGTTGGCGTCGATGATGCGTCCTTTGATGTCGACCATCACAAACCCGTCACGGCTACCATCGAAGATCGTACGGTAACGTTCTTGGCTCTCGCGTAGAGCCTCTTCCCCTCGCTTGCGGTCGGTGATGTCGCTGCTGACTATGGTGACCCCATCAAAGTTCCCTGAGAGAGTCTTTCGTGCCGACACCTTGGCGCTGAAAAAACACTCCTCACCCTCAATGACCATTCGATAGTCAAAATGCTCAACTAACCCATGTCGTTCAACTAATATAATAGCCTCATTCAACAACCGAACTACATCATGAGGCAAGACATCCTGAAAATGTCGTCCAATAAATCGGTCCGGAGTTACATACAATTTGGACAAGAGGGTCGGCGGACAATGAAAATCAGTGAAGTCTCCGTTCCCATCAAGCACAAAGACAAAGTCGTGTAGACTATCCAGCGTGGATCGCAATCGTTCCTCGCTCTCCCTCACACGCTTGTCCGCCTGATGCCTGTAGAGCGCGATCTCCAGATTACTCTTGAGTTCATGGGCACTGACCGGACTAGACAGGTAGCCGTATGGCCGGCTCATCTTGATTCGCTCAACAGTATCCGGCTCGTGGTGAGCCGAAATATATATTACTGGAACATCCTGGCTTGAAAGAATCCTTTGGCAAGCAGTGACCCCCTGCATTTCTCCTTGCAGCTTGATATCCATAAGAATTAGATCGGGTCGAGCCTCTTCAGCAATCCGGATAGCCTCCTCTCCTGTGGAGACCAGACCCACAACTTCATAACCGAGTGATTTCAGGGACACGGCGATGTCCTCGGCGATAATTCCCTCATCCTGACATATCAGGATTCTCACCGGATTTGTCTTCGACATGTGTGTCATGGCCCCCTCCAAGCCGACCAGTCTGTTCATGTGAAATTGCGGGCCAGTGGCGACCCCATAGATCCATCATGGATGGTACTCAGAATGGCCCTTTGAGTCAAAGGTTGCTTTCAACACTGGCACGATGGGATGGGAGCAGACGGCTCGGGAAGGATCCCCTGGCAAATGGAGAGTAGTGTAGAACCGTTAAATGGGCCTGGTCATAAGACGTTTGCCGCACAGTTGCGGCATTGATCACACTCCCGACTCGGAGCCCTTTTCCCCCACAAAACTCGGTTGTTTTCATCTCGGCCTCAGGATCATTGGTTGCCCCCACGCCCGCTGCTTGCTGCCAAGTGGTTTCCCTGTGACACCGTCCACATGGTCGGCCGTCGAAGTGATCCGCACGCGAACATACAACTCATCACCGGAAAACCGGTAGCTGGAACTAATATCCTCGCTGCGAGCGAACACCTCGCCGATCTGGCGGCTGTAGGTGCGCGTGGTGTTGGAGATCTCTTTGCCGCTGGCATCTAGCGTGGGTTTGCTCGACGGATCGAACCCGCGGCGTGTTCCTACATATTCTGTAAGGTATTTCACGCCGTCCTGCGGTTCTATTTCGACGCGAATAGTATTGCCTTGGCGACGGATGTCGCGAAGGATCACGCCGGTGGTCGCGTAGAAGTCGCCCCGATCCATCGCATCGAGAATCATCTCCGGCTCCAGCCGTGGACTGCGGACCATCACCCATCCCCGCCCGGGGCCCGCACCTCCGCCGTGGTAGTTGTGTGCATCATCCGTCGCCAAGCCGTAGAGCAACTTGCCTTTCATAGCGCCAAGACGCAACGCCAGCACGATGTCCCATATGCGGTCGGTGCTCGCTCGGTGTGCATCGCCGTCATTCCGAACGCCCGGGGACGAGTTGTATACCTCGAAAAACCGAAGGTCAGCAATCGGGGCCATCATCTCCGCCGTGATCGCCCATTTATAGTTAGGATGGCACAACACGGCAAACCGTTGACTACCTTTGTGATCGCGATATTCGCTTATACGACGCACATTCTCCCGCACCATCTTGCCGCGTTCTGCTGCACTTCCCCCAACCGGAGAAACGCGTTTGTCCAGGTCGAACGCAAGCAAATGCACGCCATGTTTATCAGTAATCTCACTGCCCATAATCAGCAGGAATCGCTGCGGCTCCTCGAACTCCGCGCGAAAGTCGCTCAACGGCACCAATCGCATCTGCATCTGTCGAGCCTCGTCCAGGCGAGTTTGTAGGGACCGGCCGCCGAACAGGTCACGGTATTTCTCCAGGGCTTGACGCTTCTCGGGCATGCGTTTCCATCGCTCACCTTTGAGCAGAACGTTGTGATCGGTATAGACCAAGAATTGGTAGCCGTGGTCCTTGTACCACTTGCCGACAGTCTCGGGAAAATCGTCGCCGTCGCTCCAGAAAGTGTGGGTATGCATATTCCCACGCCACCAGCGTGGCGTTGCGTCGGCAGAATTCGCCTTCGGTCCTTCCGCCAAGGCGGGCAGTACCAAGAACGCGAGACCCAGCAACGCCGCCGCCCAACCCCACACTCGCTGAGCGCTTGCTATCGGGGATACCCGGTCAATCGACGTGGTCTGCATGCTATCTCCTCAATCTTGTGCCAAGTCTCTGGACGGTTGTGTTAGAAAAAACCGCTTTCGGGGTTTCGCTCCCAGATAACACGCTATTTTTTCATTCGCCCAAGCCGTGCTAGGTCAATGGCTTAGCGTAGTTCCTTCATAGTTTGGAGTCTTATCCGGATTTATGCTGCAGTCCTGAACTTTGAGGGCCCTGAGACTGGTGACGAATCCGGAAACCGCTCAGTGAACCGAGAAAAGGTCATACGACAACTTTGCCCTAGACCCGACAAAGACAAGAACGTCCTCAAGTTGATGAAAAAACCAGGCTTTATCCCGTTGTCGAGCCTAGCTCAACGAATGTCCCCGGTCAACCACAAACGTCTGCGTAGTCCTCTGTCCGAACACAGCGCCCCCGAATTGAGCCAAGGGGATAGCTGAAGTCACTTTGGAGGGACCGCACCGTGCTGTGTTGATATCAAGCCGTTGATCTACTACTCAATAGCGCCTGATAGTGACCGATAATGAATGAGATCTTCAGGGTAGTGATTTTCTAAAAACTCTGCTAATCTTTGAATATATACAGAGAGCCTCTAAGTCGGAGCTTCAATAAAATATGGACAGGATCTTCATTTTCTTGGCAGTGATCGCGTCACTGGTAATACTCTGCCAGTGGTTCGTATACAGTTCCATACGAAAGTACGTGTTTCAGAGATATCGCCCCATAACCAGAAAGGTGGCGTATTTCACTCTTTCTTTCCTGGCAATTCTGAACCTGGTTGGTTCCAGATTGGCCCTGGATTCAGACGCCCTGGCGGTCGATACAATGGCCAGACAATTGGCCGCAGTAGTCTACTTTTCTTATCTCGGGAGCATCCTGGCATTGTGCGTAGTTTTTCTTGCTCTAGGCTGGATTTCCATGATGCTGGATTTGCGCGGCCTAATGATTAGATATGTAGCAAGATTAAGAGCGCAGGCAGAATGCTTCAAGTCTTGTAAAGAGAGTCGCATGGGCGCCACCACCAATCTATCTGGTGCATCTGAAATGCTTCAGACAGATTCCATCGCTGACTGCAAAAGGAAAACACCACAGTTACTGCGCAACGCTGATGGCTCTCAGTCACTGCCAGCGAATTTCATGGCGCGTAGGACATTTCTAAAGTGGTCCTCTGTCGCAGGAGTGACGGCCGTAGCCGGATTCTCTGCAGATGGGTTAGCAGAAGCATTTGATGATCCGGTAGTGGAACAATTCGACTTTTTGCATCCCAAACTAGCAGGATTGTCAACGCCCGTGACCATAGCTCAGATTACCGACTTCCATCTGGGTATGTTTTTCGACAGTGCGGATCTTGAGAAACTAGTGCGGAAGTTGAATTCACTAGAATTTGACGCCCTTTTCATAACCGGCGATATGTTCCACTCCCCCATGACCCACGTGGATCTTGCCGTCCCCGCACTGAGAGGGCTGAGACCAAGAACTGTAGGCAATTTCGCCGTACTCGGAAATCACGATTTCTATGCCGGAGTTACGCGATCGGTAGAGTGTTTGAAGCAAAGCGGGCTCGTACTGCTTAGAGACCAATGGTTATCACATAGAAATGGGAAGTCGCTAATACACATAGGAGGCATTGACGATCCGCGGGGAAATTGGGTTTGGGGAGCCGACTTTCCCCGGTTCGGCGCATTCATCAAAAGTGCCCCAGAAGCGGAAGGGCTACGTATTCTGCTGTCTCACAGGCCGAACGTCTTGCCATCAGCGGCTCGGCATCAGGTGGATTTCGTCGTCTCCGGTCACGTGCACGGAGGACAGATAATTGTGCCTGTCGGGACTGACAGAGGCTTTAGCATCGCCCGTATTGCATCTCACTACACTCACGGATGGTACGCGGAAAACAAATCGAGGATGTATCTGAGCAGGGGGGTCGGCCTTACTTTCATTCCTTGGCGCATCAACTGCCCCCCTGAAATCGCAGTCTTCCACTTGAAACCATCCAATGACGGACAAATTCGAGTCGTAAGAACTGAGACGCAGGGCCTGGAACTTTCGGGATGAGTAATACGAATTCGCAATCAAAGAAGCAAAATCGGAGAAACCCTTCTTATTAATAACGTTCGATTTCTTGTTTTCTCGAGAAGAAGTTGGATTGCGATCGATGTAACTTACTGCTTCTATGAGATAAATCGGGCAAAGTTTGGTTGCGGCCGCAGGCCGCGTCCTGTAAGAAGGGTTCCCCAGATCTTACTGCTTTGAAAGCGCATTGGTTAAACACGCGAATCGTGCCGTTTCGTTTTCAAACAAGTGATTCTTAGGCAGACTCGGGGTCTCATACCAACCTAAATCCCTCGGAGGGGCACAACGAAGAATGAAAACGTATGGCCAGAACCACCATCACCTATGATCCCGCCATATTGGAATCGGTCTGCAGTGATTGCTGAAAATAATGTCTCTTTGGTTCAGAGAGGGGCGATCAGTTGAGCGAAGACAGTCGTTTTGGTTTTCGAACGGTTTTCTTAGTCTCAACCTTTTCCACGGGGATTACGATTTTGTCTCCAGGCCTGAGCCGCTTTCGGAGATTTACGTCCGGGTTGAGCCCCGCCAATCTGCGCTTGTCTACTTTGTAGCGGTTGAGAATCTTCGAGAGACTCTCTCCCTTATTCACAACGTGAATGATCTGCCTTTGTGTATTTTCTTCAGGGATTCTACCCAGTTCGGCGAGAAGGGCCTCTTTTTTTCCTGCTGGAACCCTGAGGGAATATTCCATCCCAGGTGGCGTCATGCCTCGCACCAGGGCAGGGTTCATTTCCAGCAGTTTGTCACGTGAGATTGATGTGGCCTTGGCCAAAGTCTCCAGGGAGTAGCTTCCGCTCATAGGGGCCAGCTCGTGTTGTTCGTGGGGGGGTTTTTCTCTTAGCAGAGGAAAGCCGTACTTTTCGGGGGTTTTTGCTATCTGAGCTATCGCTTGAAATCTTGGGAAAAACTCGCGCGTCTCCCGTTTCAGATGTCGGCTCGAACAGATCTCGTCGTATTCGTTCGCGTCTTCCTGGCAAAGCACTCTGTTGAGTTTATTCTCACCTGAATTATAAGCGCTTAGTGCGAGCCTCCAGCACCCGAACATGCCATACAAGTCTTTTAGGTACAGCATGGCCGCTTTTGTAGATTTCGTCGGATCCAGGCGCTCGTCCACCCAGCTGTCGACTCTCAATCCGTAGCTTCGAGCGGTAGCAGGCATAAACTGCCACATCCCGAGAGCATTTGCAGGTGATCGAGCTTCAGGATTACCCCCGGACTCCAATAGGAGAAGGTAGGCCAGATCTTCGGGTAATCCATGTTCGTTCGCTATGCCCCTGACCATGGGGAGATGGGCCTCAGCCCGGGCAAGATACCTCTTCATGGATTCCCGTTGGGTATAAGCGTATTCGCGAACGAATTGCCTGACCCTGGGCGCAGTATAATCTGAAGGGATCTCAGGATAAGCATTTTGTTTTGCAGGAGGGGTTCTATTGAAGTGCGAGCCCAGGGCTATAGCACGGGAGATGGCGTTCGTGGCGTTGGCCACGGCGGGCTTGTAATCAATGAAGTTGGATTTCACTATGGAGCGATTTGAACCGCATCCACCAAGAAACAAAATGCCGGTGGTCAGAATCAGCACATTTGCGAGCGTCTTGGCTCGCAAACCACAGGCGTTCCCGATCTCCGCGGAGATACCGGGCCTCACCTGGAACGCTCCACCGGAACCAATATAGGCACATAATTCCACATCATGGCAATATGAATGATAACATAATCGCCTCTCCGAGCAAAGCGAAACCTAATCCCGGCATTGCCGGCAAGAACCGGACTGCTGACGATCGCTGCGCTGTCCGGTGACTTAGGGGAAGTGGATTAGCAGTCCCGAATGGTCTGCCTCAATGCCACCGCCTACAGATTTCAGTGCAGAAGCCGCGGCCATCAGGCCCGGACGCCTGCTGGCATCCGGTAAGCTTTCAAGCGAAGATTTTTCTCCAGGGATCCACGATATATTCATAATTAACGAATTTTTACCGGAGATGTTTACTGTCACTGATTTCTTGTAGTCGATTGTGTTGCGTCTATGCCAATCATCCAACGCCGATACGGCGTCCCTCGCATATGCCAGGCCTTGAACAATTATGCCCTCCAACAATTGGGTTTTCTCCTTTGCGGGAGGCAGCGGATCGTGCATGTGACATGTCAGCTCGATCCCCCTACCCACGAATTGCTGTGCCATCAAACCTTGAACATGCCGGAAAACTAATCCTATGTCTCCTGCGTCTTGTTGTTCCAAGGTTCCTCTGCTGAAGGCTCGCAGACTTTCGATTATCCCTGTGGCTCTTTGGACCTGGCTTGTCACGATGTTCAATCGCTGAGCGAGAAACAATTTCTCTTCCTCAGGCAAGCCGGTGCGAGCGAGTTTGAGCTGGCAGACTTGAGACGCTATCATTATCGTGTGCAGCGGCTGGGCAATTTCGTGAGCAAATCCGCCGAACACCTCTTTGAGCGATGTCAGATGCAGAACATCTTCATGAGGCAGGGTGTCTCTGGCTTCCATGAAATATCCTTTGGGGCCGGAGCAGAACTCCGGTCCGCTCTGATGGCTAAAATATAGCATTCATAGCATATCACAGTGCGAAATCGAAAGCCATGCGAAATGGGTCTTGCCAGCTCTGGGATAATTGCTTGAATTCATATAATCTGTGATCACAGAATTGGAGAGGAATCCAGGAGGTGAGGGCTATGAACGTAAGCAAAGCCAGAGCAGTCATCGTAGTAGACGTCCAGGCTGATTTCACTCAGTATTGCAGCGGTGCCCTTGCGGTTCCTGACACCGGTCGAGATTACGTGGCAGCCACGATAAAGGCTACCAAGGATTTCAAGAAGTCAGGTCTTCCCATACTTGCCACTCGGGATTACCATCCAGCTGATCACATATCATTTTTTACGAGCCATCCAGGCAAGAAGCCTCTGGACGTGATCCGTATAGGAGATCGCGACCAGGTCCTTTGGCCGCCTCATTGCGTCCAAGATACACCGGGAGCCGCAATTCTGATTCCATCGGAACTTATTACAGCCGTAGTCTCGACAGGTGATCGTTCAGAATTCGAGAGTTATTCAGGGTTTCGTGACGACGGTGGCCGGGACACGGGATTGAAAGAGCTCTTGGAAAAGGTTGGAGCCAGAAATCTCATAGTTTTCGGGCTGGCTACCGATTACTGCGTAAAGGCAACGGTGCTCCACGCGCTGGAAGATGGGTTCAGAGTAACTCTGGTGTCGGGGCTCAGCAGAGGCATAACCCCTGAAGGAACAGAGGCTGCCCTTGCGGAAATGGAGGCTGCCGGCGCAGAGATCAAGGCGTGAACTACGTGAATTGTCTGGACTTTTATTGGAATCTTGTGTCAACAGAGGCTACGGGGACTCTGTTTCCCGGACCGTTCCGGAAAACGGCTTCATGAGCGTCGGGACCGAATGAGCCATGGCTGCAGCGGCTCGGTAAAACGATTCGCTAGCCGAAAAGCAGCCAGCGCTATCGAGCGAAATCGACGGCTCGCGCCTCCCGTATTACAACTATCTTGATCTGTCCAGGATAGGAAAGTTCTTTTTCTATCTTCTTTCTGATGTCTCTGGCCAAGAGGGTGAGGCCTTCGTCATTGATATTGGAGTTTTCCACTATGATCCGGATCTCGCGACCAGCCTGAATCGCAAAGGACTTGCTGACTCCCTTGAAAGAGTCCGCTATTCTCTCAAGATCTTCAAGGCGTTTGACGTAGTTTTCAAGCATTTCCCGTCGAGCGCCCGGTCTTGCAGCAGACAGGGTATCAGCAGCCTGGACCAGGACTGCGATCATGCTGGTGGGCTCCTCGTCGCCGTGATGAGCTGCAATGGCGTTCACGATCAGCGCAGATTCTCCGTATCGACGCGCTATGTCCGCGCCGATTACCGCATGCGCTCCCTCCACTTCATGGTCAATGGCCTTGCCTATGTCGTGGAGCAGGCCGGCTCGCTTGGCTTTCTTGGGGTTCAGACCGAGCTCCGCTGCCATGATACCGCTGAGAAAAGCGACTTCCACTGAATGCTGGTAAACGTTTTGAGCAAAGGAGGTTCTGTACTTGAGTTTGCCGAGAAGCTTAATCAATTCGGGGTTGATGCCGTGCACGCCCACATCGAAACTAGCCTGCTCACCGGCTTCAATGATGGATTCCTCCATTTCCTGGGTGACTTTTTTTACCACTTCTTCGATACGCGCGGGGTGGATTCTGCCGTCATTAATCAATCTTTCCAGGGCCATTCTAGCGACTTCACGGCGAATGGAATTGTAACCGGACAAGATTACCGCCTCAGGTGTGTCGTCAATTATCAGGTCAATCCCTGTGGCAGCTTCTATGGCGCGAATGTTTCTCCCTTCGCGGCCGATGATTCTCCCTTTCATCTCTTCATTGGGGAGATTCACCACTGAGACCGTACGTTCAGCGATGTAGTCTGCAGCATACCGGCCTACGGCTGTGGCTATTATCTCTTTCGCCTTCTTATCGGCCTGAGCGTGGGTTTCTTCCTCGATTTGCCTTATTATGCGGCCCCCTTCTATTCGGGTCTCTTCTTCGACTTTCTTAAGGAGGATCTCTTTGGCTTCCTGTGCTGAAAGTCCTGCAAGCTGCTCCAATTTTTCAGCTTGTTTTCTCAGGAGGGCCTCGGCTTCCTTTTCTTTCTCCTTGGCCCGCTTGAAACCTACTTCAATTTCCTTTTCATGCCTTGCCACAGAGGCTTCTTTGGCCTCCAATTGAGACGCCTTGCGTTCAAGGTTTTCCTCTTTTTTTAGAAGTCGAGCCTCACGCGCTGAGAGTTCGGCTCGTCTCTCTTTGATTTCGTTTTCCAGGTCCGTCCTGGCTTGAAACAGTTTGTCTTTAGCCTGGAGCAGAGCCTCTTTTTTTATGGTTTCCGCTTCTTTTGTAGCGGTCTTTACAATTTCTTCCGCGTCGGTCTTGGCTGATTGGATCCGGCTCTTGTCAAGGAATCTAGCGGCCGCGTAGCCTCCGCCCAGTCCCAGAATGACCGCAACAAGGGAAGGAATCAAATAGGGAATCGATTCCAAAACCCCCTCCATATGTATTTGATACGGGATGTCTTGGCGAGAAACCGGACAAGGATGCTCAAAATATTGGAAGACGTGTCAAGGGTAAAGGTGACTGCCCAAGCGCTGATTACCCAAATAAATTAAGTATATATTCTCCCCAGAATGGTCATCCAGAGGTTTCTTTCCACATCCCGGTTCTTGGCTAAAAGGAGCAAACGGGAGCAAGCATTGAATTAGTCCCCCGCAATCGGCCGTGCTGCCAGAACTTTTGAACCTGGTTTCCCAGGTGGGACCCTAACGACTGCTTCAGGCTTCCTGCTTCTATGGCAGGCATGCTCACCACAATCGGGGGCGGCTCCCATTTTTTGAGTGTTGGCTCAAAAAATTGCTGTCAATCACGCACCGCGCAGGGGACTCACCGATTATATCATATGGTCCGATCGATAGCTTCTAAAAGCTTTTCGGTCTTTTCCTCCAGTTCTTTTATGGTCTGCTCTTTAACCAGTTTATATTGAAACAGCTCGTCTGTGATGTTCAAGAGGGTCAAAACAACCAGATCAAGCGTCGAGACAACTGTTCCATGTCTTTGGACGATGTCGGCCCTTTCCCTAATGAATTCCGCAAGCGTTTGAACGTACCTTTTGTCTCCGTGCCCTTTGACGCTGTATTCTCGACCGAACAATCGAACTCTAACGGCTTCGGTCATTATTTCCAAGTCGTCTTGTAAACCAAGCGAATCATCGAAGTCATGCCCGCTCAGGTGAATGCCTCCAGCTTCTCGATGATTCTATCCAACTTGCCTTTGGCGGACTTGTGGTCTTTTTGCATTTTCTTAATGGTCCGGTCCAATTCCCCGATCCTTTTATCCCTCTTTTCCAACTCTCTGCTGAACCGTTCCTGTTCTTTTTTTGACTGGTCGTTCTGCTCAATCAAGTGCATGATCTTCTCTTCGAGAAGAGCAAGCTTGTCGGAATCCATCTGAATCTCCCTCTAGTGATTTTGAGATCCGCTTTAATTATATTTCTTTAGCATTATGTGTCAAGATATATCTTGAAGCCGCTGTTTGGGCTGGCAAACCTTTTGTCAAAAAAATCCCGGGTTGGGCGATATCGCACGAACCCGTGCGAGCGCTTACATTTCGGATTCTTCATCCCCTAGGCTGCTAGAAACCACAAGTTTTTGAATCTTCCTGGAAAAAGTATTGCGGCTCATTCCGAGCAATCTTGCAGCCTGCAGCTTGTTGCCGCGGCTGCGTTCAAGTACCTTGATTATCAGACGTTTCTCTACTTCCCCCATGATCAGGGGATGAATCCCGTTGATCTGATTGTCAACCAAATATTCTACGAGCATGTCAATGGAGTCCGCTATATTCGAGTCGAGAACAGTCCGGGGCTTTTCCTGCTCCGAGCCGTTCTCAGCGACCTGCAGACTCGGGTCTGTCTTGTCTGGCTTCATGAGATCACGACCTTCCCAAAAAATTCTTCAACGCAATCCAGCACCGCCTCCGGTTCTTCTATTCGGAAGACTCTCTTGCGGAACTCCGCGCCCCCGGCAAAGCCCCTCGAATACCAGGCCAGATGTTTGCGCATCCTAAGTACGGCGCCAAGTGTGCCCCACCATTGCACTTGCATCCCCAAGTGTTCGCGGATCACGTCGAAAAATGTTGTAAACCGGCTAGAGCCGTTTGAACTCAGACCAAATCGGACAAGGATCTGACCCGGCAGCCAAGGCCGCCCCAGCGCGCCTCTCCCAATCATCACTCCGTCGCAGCACGTTTGCCCCACCATCGCCACTGCGTCTTGAACTTCAAGTATGCCGCCGTTCCCGACGACCGGAATACCCACGGATTGCTTCACCTCCTGGATTACGGACAGGGCAGGGGGGCCTGAGTGTCTGTGGGACCTACTTCTTGGGTGAATAATCAATGCATCCGCCCCCTCTAATTCCAGCACCTTAGCCATTTCAGCCGCGTTGTAACTAGTTTCGTCCCAGCCGGACCTTATCTTGGCGGTCAGCGGAATGCTCAAAACTTTCCGAATCGCGGCGATGATCCGGCCAGCGAGGGACACGTCTTTCATCAAAGCCGCTCCTTCGCCTCGACCTACTATTTTTCTAGCGGGGCACCCCATATTTACGTCTATGGCTGCTGCGCCCATGTCCTGAATCCGATTAGCCGCCTCGGCCATGATTCCGGGATCCTTCCCAGAGATTTGAAAGAAAGTTGGGACAACGTGGCCTTCGAGATCCAAGGTTCGAAAAGTCCCTCGGTCTCCAGCTATGGCTGCAGCGCTGAGCATTTCGGTCCAGACTGCGGATACGCCAAAATCTTGGACAAGTCTGCGAAAAGGCGTGTCCGTTATGCCTGCCATCGGGGCAAGAAAGACGTTGCCGTAGATTTCAAGGTTTCCGATCTTCATCCGACGATTCGGGCTCCTGTTTCGCTCCCGGCTCGGGCAACCCGATCCGACGAGTAAGTAGGCAGTCCTCGTCTTTTCGATCTTTGCCCGACGACGGCCCTGGTCCTTGTCCCTCTCTGAGGGCGTAAACCTTTTGTCTGGTTCTCGCAACAGCGAGGCTTCTAGGGGGGACATCACGGGTAATTGTGCTGCCCGCGCCTATAACGCTGCCTTGACCTATTTCTACGGGAGCGACGAACTGCACGTCGGATCCGACAAAGCACCGGTCGTTGATGACGGTCCTGTGTTTTTGCTTGCCGTCGTAGTTGCAGGTAATTGTGCCGCAACCTATATTGACGTCCGTGCCGACACTGGCATCGCCAATGTATGTCAGATGCGAGGCCTTTGTCCTGTCACCGATTGTGGATTTCTTTACCTCTACGAAGTTGCCGATCCGTGCATTTTGGCCGATTTTCGCTTCAGGTCTCAGGTGTGCCATAGGGCCCACTTGGGTGCCATTCATTACTTCGGCACTGTCCAATCTGGATCCCTGCAAGACCCTGACACCGTCGCCCAGTTTGCTGTTTATTATATAGGTGCCTGATTCAATTATGCAATCTCTTCCGATAACAGTGTCGCCAGACAGCGTCACGCACGGATGGATTACCGTATCCTGACCGATACTGACAGTCGAATCTATATATACCGAGCCAGGATCCAACAAGGTGACGCCGGACTCCATCAGTTGTTCCCGGAGTTCGCACCAGATCACACCGGATACCCTGGCCAGTTCAGAACGACTATTGATGCCGATCGCTTCGTGAGAATCGCGAAGCTTGAAGCCTCTGACCGGTTCGGATTCCTTGGTTGCTTCTTTCACGATGTCGGTGAGGTAATATTCCTCTTGTGCATTATCCGACCCCACTCGTTCGAGCAAGGAGAAGAGCAGAGGGCCATGGGCAAGATATATGCCCGTGTTGACTTCTGTTATCCTCTTGTGATCGTCGCTAGCGTCCTTCTCTTCTACAATCGCACTGATAAACCCGCTAGAGTCTCTTACGATTCTGCCGTATCCGTATGGATTCTCCATCCGAGTGGTCATCACGGTCAGCTTGGATGCCTCGAGCTTGTGATACCCAATGAAATCGCTCAACGTACGCTGCCTTATGAGAGGGATATCGCCGCACAAAATGAGGACGTCTCCCGGATATTCGCGCAGCAGGTTTCCGGCGGCCATGACTGCGTGCCCGGTTCCCAATTGGGGCTCTTGCACTGCGAATTCAATCGCCGGCCCACCCACGGCCTTGATCACATCCTCCGATTGATGACCTACTACGAGTGCAATTCTGTCTGGCGAGCAAGCCCGCACTGCATCAATCACATAACTGATCATGGGGCGGCCGGCCACGGCATGCAACACCTTGCACACCCCCGACCTCATTCGAGTGCCTTTCCCTGCAGCCAAGATTAGCGCAGCAACATTGTCCATGCAGATTCACTTTCCCTATTTAGCCGCGAGAACTTATCGCTTTCTTCCATTCCCTGTCAAGCTTTGTGTTGCGGTCATTAGGCGCGCTCCTGCGCCCAGGCTAATGATTTTCTGCGCATTTTGCGAATCGCACGGTCCCGGAATGGACTCGGATGCTGGGCAACGATTACGGACAAGCAGCACCCAATTCCGACTATCATGGCGAAAGAAAGACGTCACAGTGATGCACGAGAAACGTCACAGCGGGACCGTCATGCTAGCGAGTGCCGTCAAATCGTTTTCCAGGAAATGACCATAAAATGGGCTGAACCAATCAGCCCGGCAGCGACTGAACCCCCACCATGGAATAGTGGCGGTCGGCCCGCGTGCCGGCCAAA